>NZ_JBJUDF010000221.1:0-31489 GCF_046067725.1 Planktothrix sp. | reverse complement strand
CTCAGAAACTCTATCGGTTAATGACCCATCAAATCCGATGATTTCACCCACAACAAGTGCAGATACACCAAGACAAGATCAAATTGAGAATATTATTATTGCTTTGGGAGGAAAGCTGAATATTAAAGCGGTTGATGCTGTTGCTTTAACGCGATTACGAGTTCAGGTTATTGATAGTAACCTGGTGGATGAAGACCTATTAAAAGCCGCAGGTGTGGAAGGAATTCTGTGTTTACCGGATGGAATCTTGCATTTATTAGTTGGTTTAGGTGCAGAACAATATGCAGCCCAAATTAACAATTAAGGGCTTCAATGGTTAGATCGCAAGTCTAAATGATTGATAATCAAAACCTGTAGGGGTTGGGAAACTAAGCATCAAGAGGGTTGGGAGACCCAACCCCTACGGTAAAAGATGACAACCTCGGCGCGGTTTACTATAGCTGATGGTGGTACATCTCTACAAAGGTTAAATCTCTTTAGCAATTAATTATTTTTGTTCTCTCCTTGTAATAACCAAAAACCACTAAAGGTTATGCCAGAATCATCGGGTTGAACTAATAGAAAATGTAATCCTTTTGCTAACTGTTTTCTGACTTCAAATGTTTTAGCTGCATCAGTCACTTCTGCATCTTCAAAGGTTGCCATTACCCACCGATCAATTAATCCTGATTCTAAGATTAAACCATCAGGAGAACCTGGGATATAATTACAGGAAAAAGGTTTCATTTCAGCTAACCATCGAGCCAACATCATTGATTTTTTACCGCCATCAATTACAATCCCAGGAATAGCTACAACAGAAGCTAACCCTAAATTTAAGGGTAAAAGATGCTCCGGCATTTGTAAAATCGGAATGGGACGATCTGCAAAAAACTCTTGTAAATTTCCAGCCGTAATATTAGCAAATCGCCAGCGATCGCCCCATAAATTCTCCGGTAAAGGTAAAGGTGGGGGTTGATCTAATTTAACAGGTTCATAAAACTCATGGCTATAATTTTCTAACTCAGAATACTGTTTTGAACGTTCCTTTAACCATTGTTTTAATATAACTGTATTGCGATCAGGTTCGACTCTAATTCCTAAGGCTTTCCCAGCCGTTTCTAATAAACTTAAAGACTGAGGACGAAACACTTGAATTCGCTCTGGTTTTTGGGTCATTATTGCAGGTTTTAATTGTTCAATTAACCAAGTCGAATTCGCTTGAGACTGAGGACACATCGCCACCCACTCAAACTGTCGAGTCTCGTCACAGACTAATAACTCCCACAGGGGTTGTCCACTGCTATCCTTGAGGGGACGACGATAAAAATCAGCTTGCCAAATTACCATAGCCACAAAAACCCCAAATATTCTGCTTAAAACTATTCTGTATTTTCAATTCTAAGGTTAAGATTGATCAAATGAGGATTAACAGACATCAGATTCCATTGCTGAGGTTTTGGGAATCAGATTTCAAGTTATGATTCTGCCTCCTGATCAAAAAAGCATCAGGTTAATTAATTATTGGGGTTATAAAACTATGAATCCTGCATTAACACAATTTGGCGAACGGATGTCTCGTTTAACCGGGGTTCGTGCCATTATGAAAGATATTATTGAAACATTAAGATCAGGAAAGGGAAAAGATTTTATTAATTTAAGTGCAGGAAATCCGGTAATTTTACCTGAAGTTGAACAACTTTGGCGAGATTGTACTGAACAATTGTTATCAAGTCCTGAATACGGAGAGGTGGTTTGTCGGTATGGTTCCAGTCAGGGATATCAACCTTTTATTGATGTAATTGTTGAAGATTTTAACTCTCGTTATGGCTTAAATTTAACCGACCGTAATATTTTAATTACCCCTGGAAGTCAAGCCATTTATTTTTATGCCGCTAATGCCTTTGGGGGATATACAACAGATGGTAAACTCAAAAAAATTGTGCTTCCTTTAAGTCCTGATTATACCGGATATGGTGGAGTTAGTTTAATTCCTGAAGCGGTTTTTGCTTATCAACCCAGCCTGGATATTGATGAAGAAAATCATTATTTTAAATATCGTCCTGATTTTAGTCAATTAACAATTGATGAAACTACGGGATGTGTTGTTTTCTCTCGTCCTTGTAACCCCAGTGGTAACGTTTTAACAGAAGAAGAAGTTAAGAAAATCGCAGATTTAGCAGCACCGTTTGAAGTTCCTGTTTTTATTGATTCTGCCTATGCACCCCCATTTCCGGCTTTAAATTTTACAGAAATGAAACCTGCTTTTGGCGATAATATTATTCATTGTATTAGTTTATCAAAAGCAGGTTTACCCGGTGAACGTTTAGGAATTGCCATTGGGGATGAACGCACGATTCAAGTATTAGAAGCGTTTCAAACTAATATGTGTATTCATTCTCCTCGATATGGACAAGCTATTGCGGCTCGCGCTATTGGGTGTGGTGCTTTATCAGACATTGCCGTTGAGGTGATTCGTCCTTATTATCAACAAAAATTTACCGTTGTTGAAACCGTATTAAATGAAGTAATGTCTAAAGATTTACCTTGGTTTTTACATCGCGGTGAAGGGGCAATTTTTGCTTGGATGTGGTTTAAAGATTTACCGATGACAGACTGGGAACTTTATCAACAGTTAAAAGAAGTCGGATTAATTGTTGTTCCGGGTAGTTCATTTTTCCCGGGTTTAGAAGGAGAATGGAGCCATAAAAACCAATGTATTCGCATTAGTTTAACTGCTACGGATGAAGAAATTACAGAAGGGATGAAGCGGTTATCAACCGTCATTGAACAGGTTTATAGCAATTCTAAATAGGTTGTAATATCTTAAGGTAGGGGTTGGGTTTCCCCACCCTCTTTATGCCAGGTTTTGAAGATCCAACCCTTCCTCTCAGTCAATTATAACGGTTCAATTTCAATATAAACCCCGGTTTCTTTAGCATCAGGATCAAATTCAACATTTAATTGAGGTAAACAACTTAAACGGTCATCAATTAAGACTCCAGCACCATTGAGCGTTAAGGCATCTAAACAAGCACCTGCTAAGTTATCAATATCAGAATTTGTACGATGGTTTCCTAATAAACGAATCAAAAGAGCCGCTTTTCTTAAGGGGAATTTATGGGTAATATTTTGTTCAGAAATTTGACGATAAATTTCTACTTCGGCACGATTTCGCCAAGCCCGATAACGGGGCGGTAAATAAGTTCCATTCCGAGTTACCCTCGGACGGGCTTTGGGAACAACCACCCCAGGAATCATTAATTTAATTAGTTCTGTAGATTTTTTAGGCGGTTTTGAAGGTTCAATGGCAGGCGGTTCAGGAGGGTTAATCGGAGTAAATTCAACATCAATAATTGATTCTTGGGAGTTAATCGTAATTCGGGTGACAGGAGATTCTAAAACTTCAGGTTGAGGAGTAGAATTTTCTAAGGTTGAGGAGTCAGAATTAGTGATAGGATGGGAGGGAATTACAATCTTTTCAAATCCTGTGGAATTAGACTCGTTTAAAAGTTCGGTTTTTTCCAGAGAAGAATCGGATTTAGGAGGGATAATTTTAGGAGAATTAGAAACGGTTTCAACTGGATTTTTAGCAATATCTGGTAAAATTGGCTGTACAGGAATGACTGGGAAAACAAGGGTTTTAGACGGGTTAGGATTAAAATCAATAGCTGAGGAAAAAATACCCGGATTTACCCCAGGCATTTTTTGAGCAATTTGCATATAGGTTGCTGCGGTTTGTTGAGAAAAGCTGAAATGTTCATTAAACCAAACTTGCCAATTCTCAGGAGATAATTGGGCTTGAACGTGCAGCAACCATTCGCCAGCATTGCGCCCATGAATTAAGGCGGTTTGTGGAGATTCTAAACACTTTTGATGTTCCTGATTAATGCGTTCTGCAAAATCATCCAAAGTGGGGAGCAGTTGAGAATCGTTAAGAACTTGTAAATAGGTTGACAACATTAAATAAAAGTTTTGAAGAGCAACAGGAAGTCGGTGAGAATTGGCCCCCATCCACAGGAAAACGGGGAGAATCACAGGGTTTGAATGGGGGTCAGAGTGTTGATTCACCGACAAAAATCAAGCTTAGGGTAACATTAGAAAATTGAGTTAGATTTTAGCATCTTCCATCTCCAACTGTCAGCTTTATTTTTTGATGTTTGATTTGACTAAAACTCCGGGTTCTTTTTGCATGGGTAAAATATCCAAAATATCGGTTTGGGCACAATATTTCAAGTCTTCATAAACCCCTAAACGCAGTAACCGTTGACCATGACTGGCATGATTTAACAGTTCAAACAGTTGATTTTGCCATTGAGTATACAAGGCTATGGCCCCAAAAACTTCATCATTTCCCGCAAAATCATCTAAAGGATAACCCATTTCATTGACTAAATTTTGAGCCAGGGCACCCGCACAGGCGGTGTCTTCGAGGGAATAACTGCCTTCCCAACCCGAACCTAACACCCAAACCGTTTCGGGGTTTTTTGTCATCAAATATTCTACAATGGCCCGTCGGTTAATAAAGGCGGCTGTTAACACCACAGATGCGGCTTGAACTCGTTCTAAACTGCGAGTTCCGTTAGTGGTGGTCATAAATAATCGTTTTCCTTTCACGACCTCTGGGGTGCAACTCAGGGGAGAATTCCCTAAATCAAACCCATCTACCATTGCACCTCCCCGTTCACCGACCCGAATGCGTTTGTCGGCTGGCCATTTTTCGCTCACTTGCATTAATTGGTCAATGTCGCTAAACACTTGTACCGCCTCTGCACCAGCATTTAAAGCGGTGGCGATGGTTGTAGTTGCCCGTAATACATCCACGACAATTGCACAGTCGGGGAGGACATTCGCTGGGGCTAATTCAGGAGTATGATAGACAAAAAATTTCACGGTTGGGACTGTGTTAGATAAAATTATCAATATTATTTTACATAGAATCGGGTCAAAAATTGAACATCAAATTCATTCAATGTTTCATTAAGGAATAGTTTAAGATTATTTTATCATCAATTTATGAAGAATAAAAGCATTTTATTTTTAAGCAATGGTCATGGGGAGGATAGTTGTAATGGGGAAATTATTAAGGCTTTATTATCCTTAGATGTTAATTTCAAACTGGTGGCTGTTCCGATTGTTGGTGAGGGAACGATTTATAAACAGTTAGGGGTTCCAATTCTGACTCCCACTCGTACTTTACCATCGGGAGGATTTTTGTATATGAATCCTTTGGTTTTTCTTAAAGATATTGCATCGGGTTTAATCGGGTTATTATTTCAACAAATAAATATTATTATAAAAGCAGCAAAACAGTATGATATTTTGATGGTGACAGGGGATATTGTTGTGGCTGCGATCGCATATTTAACCCAACGACCTTATATTATTTTTCTATCTGCTTATTCTAGTTATTATGAAGGCAAGCTCAATTTAGGATTAATTTTGCCTTATCTGCTCAATTCTAAACGCTGTTTAGCGGTTTTTACACGGGATCAATTTACTGCCGAAGATTTACAAAAACAAGGAATTAAAAACGCTCAATTTGTAGGAACTCCCATGATGGATAACCTCACCTCAACGAAAGTAGATTTAAACCTCGATTCTGAGTCAAAAATGGTTGCTCTGCTTCCCGGTTCTCGTCTTCCTGAAGCTAAAAATAATTTAAAATTACTGTTAAAATTGGCTGAGAACATTCATCAAATTAGTTCTAAAAAAATTGAATTTAGAGTTGCTGCGGTGGGAAGTTTAATGGTAGAATTAGATGAAATTGCGAGTTCGTTAAGGTGGCAACATCACAACGGAATATTAAGGAGTCAAACGGGTTTAAAAGTAATGTGTTATTCCGATAAGTTTGGTGATATTTTGAATGCGGCTAACTTAGTTCTAGGAATGGCAGGAACCGCCAATGAACAAGCAGTAGGACTAGGAAAACCTGTGATTACCATTCCGGGGAATGGCCCGGCTTTTACCTATCGATTTGCTGAAGCACAGTTGAGATTATTAGGATCATCCATTCAATTAATTGGAACTCAACCTGCGGATGATTTAATTTTACAAAAAGCAGCAGAAACCGCCATTAAAACCTTAGACAATTCAGAGTATTTAAAATCCTGTTTAAAAAATGGGGAAGAACGCATGGGAAAACCGGGAGGAAGCTTAAAGATTGCTCAATTTGTTAGAAACCCGGTTTCTTGAAATTTGTTAGAAACCCGGTTTCTTGAAGAAACCGGGTTTCTGGAAACGTCTAAATTTAAAATCATCATGAAAAAAATTTTATTGAGTAGTTTAATCTCGTTAGTAACTGTATCCCAACCCGTTTGGAGTCAAACAGTATCAACCTCTAAAAGTATCTGTCCAACAGAAGTAGAACCCGCCATTAATACTATCGTTAATCGTCCGCAATTCCAACGCTCTCGCTGGGGAATTTTAATTGAAACCTTAACGCCGGGTACAACGCTTTATCATCGAGATAGTCAATATTATTTTATCCCCGCTTCAACAGTTAAACTGTTAACAACGGCGGCTACTTTACAAAAATTAGGTGCAAATTTTAGAATTAGAACTTCTGTTTATGGGGATAATCAAGGGAATATTTATATTGTCGGAAGAGGTGATCCGACTTTAACCGAAACTCAACTCAAAGATTTAGCGCAACAGTTAAAAAATAAAGGCATTAATCAGATTAATCAATTAATTGCAGTAGACAGTTATTTTACAGGTTCACCCATAAATTCAACTTGGCAATGGGAAGATGTACAAGCGGGTTATGGTGCCCCCATTAATAGTTTAATTTTAAATCAAAATTCCCTCGATTTAATCTTATCTCCCCAATCGGTCGGACAACCGTTAAATGTCACTTGGGTACGTCCTGAACAAGCCACCGGATGGACAATAGAAAATCAGACCCGAACAGTTAGTAAAAATGAACCTGAATTTGTAGAAATTGGACGAGATTTAAGCCAACCGATTATT
This sequence comes from Planktothrix sp., assembly GCF_046067725.1. Taxonomy (NCBI): domain Bacteria; kingdom Bacillati; phylum Cyanobacteriota; class Cyanophyceae; order Oscillatoriales; family Microcoleaceae; genus Planktothrix; species Planktothrix sp. The sequence continues at coordinate 24,538 of NZ_JBJUDF010000221.1, read as the reverse complement.
CGAGTTTCAGGACAATTAAGAGTCGGTGCAGAACCTGAACCCGTTTATGCCGCCGTTGTGGAACCCACTAATAATTTTATTCAAGAATTTAAGCAAGTTTTAGTAATGTCTGGAATTCAAGTTTTAAAAACATCTATTGCTTCTAATTTTACCTATCCTTCCCAAGAATTAGCCTGGGTAGAATCTCCGCCTTTAGCTGAATTAATTAAAACGGTGAATTTAGAAAGTAATAATGTGTTTGCAGAATCCCTGTTAAGAACATTAGGGGTGCAGAATTCTCGTTCCGATAGTGTGGAATCAGGATTAAAAGAAATTCAATCTATTTTAACCCAATTAGGGGTTAATCCTAATGGTTATCACTTAGTTGATGGTTCAGGATTATCTCAAAATAATTTAATCAGTCCTTTAACTTTAGTACAAACCTTAAGAATCATGGCAAGTTCTCCCGTTGCTGAATTTTATCAGAATTCCCTTCCCATTGCGGGAATCAGCGGCGCATTAAAAGCACGGTTTCAAGATAGTTCAGCCGTCGGAATTGTACAAGCAAAAACCGGAACATTAACCGGAGTTTCAGCGTTAGCCGGGTATATTAATCCCCCCAATTATCAACCCTTAATTTTTAGTATAACGATTAATCAAACTAACCTATCTTCCCAACAAATCAGACAATCTATTGATGAAATTGTATTATTATTAACTCAATTAAAATCCTGTTTTTAACTTGTGTCTGTCTTTGATTCCCTGTTAAGCTGTTTTCTGCTATATAATTTGAATGAAATTTCAATCAAACTGGAAAATGAATACACCCACAGCCACTTTATTAGTATCCTGTCCCGACCAAAAAGGATTGGTTGCTAAAATTGCTAATTTTATTTACTCCAATGGTGGTAATATTATTTATGCCGATCAACATACGGATTTTAGTGCTAATATTTTTTTAACGCGAATTGAATGGCAATTAGAAGGATTTAATTTACCCCGTGATGTCATTGCACCTGCCTTTAGTGCCATTGCTAAACCCTTAAACGCTAATTGGCAATTGCAGTTTTCAGATACCATTCCTCGCTTATCAATTTGGGTTACAAAACAAGATCATTGTTTATTAGATTTACTGTGGCGATGGCAAGCCAAAGAAATTATAGCAGAAATTCCTTTAATGATTAGTAATCATTTAAACTTAAAATCCATTGCTGATCAATTTGGGATCGATTTTTATCATTTACCGATTACAAGCGATAATAAATTAGAACAAGAAGCTCAACAGTTAGAACTTTTAAAAAAATATCAAATTGATTTAGTTGTTCTAGCTAAATATATGCAGATTTTAACCCCTGGAATTATCGATAAATTCTCACAAATGATCAATATTCACCATTCATTTCTTCCCGCTTTTGCGGGTGCTAATCCTTATCAACGAGCCCATGAACGGGGAGTTAAAATTATTGGTGCAACAGCCCATTATGTTACGGCAGATTTAGATGAAGGGCCGATTATTGAACAGGATGTGGTGCGGGTTAGCCATCGGGACACCGTGGCAGATTTAATTAGAAAAGGCAAAGATTTAGAACGATTGGTTTTAGCCAGGGCTGTTCGTTTACACTTACAAAATCGCGTGTTAGTCTATGGAAATCGCACTGTTGTTTTTGCTTAAACCATCAAGAGGATGATACAATGAGTCAAACTTTACAAGATTTAAAAACCGAATGGAATAAGATTAAAGCTGAAATTGAGCAAGTCAAATCTGAATATGATCACTTAATAAGTAAGCGTTCTAAGCTTCATGTAACGGTCTTTTTTGCCTCTAATTCTTCTCCAGAATCCTTGGCTATATTACAAGAACAAGCTGAGGCAGAAGCCAATCGTTTGTCATTTGATTTACAACAATTGGATCAAGAAATTAAAGCCACTCAAATTAAATCAAGACAAATTCATGCGAAACTAGCCGTTAAACAGGCTCAAATTAATCGATTTCAAGCTCAACAAAATTGGATGAAACTCAAACAACATTGTGAAAAAATTAATCAATTAGCGAATACCTTAGAATCCGAAATTGTATCTTTTTATAAAACCGCCCAAAATTTTGAACCTGTTTCTGAAGAATGGCTGCCTAAAAATCCTCAATTGTTAGACTTAGAAATGACCCAGATTCCTTATGTTCAAGTTAAAGATAAACAGTTTAAACTGATTAGTAAACCGATTAATTTTAATCAGGAATGAAGGCAAAATACTGGATTCATTTTTTCTTAGGGTTTGGAATCATTATTGGAATAATAATGGGTTCGATTCAAGGAGTTACAGAAGGTCAAATGGTTTCTGAAAGCATTCCTATTGAACCTGCTCAATCTAACAACCTTGAATCTCTACCAAAGCCCTTAATTGCTCCTCAAATTAATGCTATTGATCCAGATCAATTATGGAATCATATTAAATTTTTAGAGGGAGAACGATATCAAGAATCTGACCGAGAACGAGTGCGAAATTATCTAACCCAGCAATTAGAATTAGTACAACTTTCTCCTCGTTTAGAATCCTTTGAACAGGGAGTTAATATTCTTGCTGAACGTCCGGGGACGAATCCCAAAGCGGGATCAATTGTATTAGCCGCTCATTATGATTCCGTTCTCAATTCTCCGGGTGCAGATGATAATGCAAGTGGGGTGGCAGTTGTTTTAGAAATAGCTCGGTTATTCGCTGAAAAACCAACCCCTAGAACGTTACAAATCGTCTTTTTTGATCAAGAAGAACTTGGACTTTTAGGAAGTTTTGCTTTTACAGGAAAGCCGGAAAATTTAACAGATTTGCAAGCTGCTATTATATTAGATATGGTGGGTTATGCTTGCCATACTCCAGGGTGTCAAACCTATCCCCAAGGATTAAATGTAACTCCGATTTTAGAAGCCGCCGGAATTGAATTTCCAGACCGAGGAGAATTCTTAACTGTTGTCGGAGAAGTTCAGAACTTACCGTTATTAAAAATTTTTCAAGCTGTTGATCAAGCTCTCATAAATTTAGTAGCTCCTTTAGTGAAACTTCCCCCCTTAGTCGCTATTGCAATTCCCTTAAAAGGTTTATTCACACCCGACGTTTTACGCAGTGATCATGCGCCGTTTTGGTATCAAGGAATTCCAGCCGTTTTAATTACCGATACTGCCAATTTGCGATCGCCGCATTATCATCAACCCACTGATACTATTTCTAATTTAGATCCTGAATTTTTTCAAGGATCAGCCCAGATCATTTATAATGTAATTACTGAACTTCTGAATAGCCAAACTCCCTTAACGGTTCCCAATTCTTAATCATCAATCGATAAAACCCAGTATTTTTTATCTAAACAGGTTATTCTTCCCGATTATCCTGTAAACTTTAAAATGGAGGTTGGAGTCAAACGAATCCTGATCAACACTAACTTTGATTTCTGACACAAAACTAACTTGATTGAGAGTTAAGCAATGAATACTAAAGAAAACTTACGAAGACTATTATTTGATCTCGATAATCGAGGTTACAAAGCATACAAAGATATTTTAGGTACTTATGAATTCCCCGATTTTACCTTAATTATTGATTACGTTCAAGGTGATCCCTTTGCAGCACCGAGTAAATTTCGAGTTCATATTCCCCCAACCGTTGCAGGATTTCCCCCTGAATTATACCGTACCCGGAGCCGTGAAATTGCATTACGAGATTATCTCATTCGTGAATTTGATCAGGTTGCAAGGGAAATTAGTAGTCATCGAGGAACTGGAAAAAGTGGCATGATTGCGGTGACAAAAATGGGCCAAGAAATTCTCGAACGCACATCAGCTTCATTAATTACCATTACCCCAGTTTCTCCTAAACCCATTTTGGCAGGAAATCCCGCATTACAACGAGCCCGTCCTGTGCCTTCAACCCAAGAAAAAGGCATTGAAATGCGGTTTTTTGTTGGACTTCCAGCACGGGGTCGGAATATTTTAGGTCGTCAAGCCGCTATGATGATTTGTGAGGATATTCCGGCAATTGTAGACCGAGCTTTACGCTATCAAAACTTGGATCAAGAAGCAATTAAACGTCAGGTTGAAACGGCTGAAGATGCCGATTATTTAAGACAACAATTAGCCGAAAAAGAGTTAGTTGGATTTGTGGCAAATCGGGCAATTTTACCCCGTCGCAGTGGCATTGATAGCCGTCCTTTAGAAGAAAATGTTATTGAATTTCAATCCCCGGAATCCTTAGAAGTAGAGTTTACCTGTCCCAATCAGGGTAGTATTAAAGGCATGGGAATTCCCAAAGGAATTACCTTAATTGTTGGGGGGGGTTATCACGGAAAATCCACCTTATTAAATGCCATTGAATTAGGTGTTTATAATCACATTCCAGGGGATGGTCGAGAATTTGTAATTACCAATCCATCGGCGGTAAAAATTCGGGCTGAGGATGGTCGGAGTGTGGCAGGAGTTGATATTTCTCCCTTTATTAACCAACTGCCTCAAGGTCGTTCTACCACCGAATTTTCAACAGAAAATGCGAGTGGAAGTACCTCCCAAGCCGCAAATATTATGGAGGCATTAGAAGCGTTAGTTTTAGCCGAAAAACCAGAATCTTCCACCATTCCTGCTGTGTTATTAGTGGATGAAGATACGGCGGCAACAAACTTTATGATCCGCGATCGGCGAATGCAAGAATTAATCGCAAAAGATCAAGAACCCATTACTCCTTTTATTGATAAAGTCCGCCAATTGTATAACGATTATGGGGTGTCTACAATTTTAGTGATGGGAGGTAGTGGCGACTATTTTGATGTAGCAGATACCGTCATTGCGATGGAGAATTTTCAAGCCTTAGAATTAACCGCCAAAGCGAAAGAAATTGCCAGTCAATATAGCACGGGTCGCACCTTAGAAGGAGGAGAAACCTTTGGCGTTATTCGTCCTCGAATTCCGGTTTCTGAAAGTTTAGATCCTAGTCGTGGACGTTGGGATGTACGAGTTAAAGTTCGAGATGTGGATGAGGTGTTATTTGGAACAGAAGATATTGATGTTTCAGCCGTGGAACAATTGGTGTCTAAAGATCAATTAAGAGCGATCGCAGCCGCTATGGTTTATGCGAAGAAAAACTATATTGATGGGGAGAAAACATTACCTCAAATTTTAGATGCCGTCATGCAGGATATTGCTGCAAAAGGATTAGATGTAATTACCCCATTTCCCCAAGGAGATTTAGCTTTATTCCGACGGTTTGAATTAGCAGCAGCAATTAACCGAATTAGAACCTTAGAAGTCAAACAATCTGCTTAACGAGAAGCATGATCTAGGTTTCCTCACCCCTTAAAGTCCCCCTTAAACTGGGGGATTTAAAAGGTTATAATAAAAGATTGAATTTGTTATTGATAATTAATCATGTCTAATATTCCAATTCGAGTCAATGTTGTTTTTGGAACTCGTCCAGAAGCCATTAAATTAGCACCTGTAATTCAACAGTTAAAACAAACCTATGGGTTCGACACCCAGGTGATTTTAACAGGTCAACATCGGGAAATGGTTTCCCAAGTGATGACGTTATTTAATTTAACGGCAGATCAGGATTTAGACATTATGCAGCCGCAACAAAGTTTAACGGATATTACCTGCCGCAGTTTACAAGGATTAGAAGATTTATTTAAACAATTAAATCCCCATTTAGTTTTAGTTCAAGGAGATACAACAACGGCTTTTGCTGCAAGTTTAGCCGCGTTTTATCAGAAAATTCCAATCGGTCATGTCGAAGCCGGATTACGCACCAATGATGTATTCAATCCCTATCCTGAAGAAGCCAATCGACGGTTAATTTCTCAGTTAACTCAATTGCATTTTGCACCGACCACTCAAGCGGTTCAAAATCTGAAAAATTCGGGAGTTTTAGGAGAAATTCATCACACCGGAAATACGGTCATTGATGCGTTATTATCCGTTGCAAAAAAACATCCTAAACTCAATATTTCTGAATTAAATCATAACTCTTATCGATTAATTTTAGCAACGGTTCATCGGCGAGAAAATTGGGGAGAACCCATTCAGGGAATCGCTGAAGGATTTTTACAGATTCTCAAGGAATTTCCTGATACCGCTTTATTATTACCCTTACATCGAAATCCAACGGTTCGAGAACCCTTAACCCAACAATTAGGAAATCATCCCAGGGTGTTTTTAACAGAACCTTTAGATTATACAGAATTAGTCGCCGCCATTGATCAATGTTATTTTTTATTAACAGATTCAGGAGGATTACAAGAGGAAGCACCGAGTTTAGGAAAACCCGTTTTAGTCTTAAGAACAACCACAGAACGTCCTGAAGCAGTGGAAGCGGGAACAGCTAAATTAGTGGGAACGAAAGCGCAGAATATTTTTACTGAAGCGAGAGAATTACTGACCAATGAAAAAGCTTATCAAACGATGGCTAATGCCATTAATCCATTTGGGGATGGTCATGCTTCGGAACGAATTATTAATATTATTCAAGGGTATTTTCAGCGTTGAGGTGCGACCCGATAGACTTCTTCACATGAAAAGGGGTAAAACTTGATAGAAAAGCTGAGAAAATTAGCAATCATCAGGCTATGATTGCACCCAGGAATTAAAAGTCAGTACAGACCTTGAGCCCTAACTAGGGAGTGCGTAAGCCAAAATAAGTTAGAATTAAATCAGTATCTCCTGTATTACTAACTTCGTGAACTTCCCCAGGTTCTACGGCAATACAAACCCCTGGTTTTAATTCATAATCTGTACCATTAATCGAAATTTTTCCTAAACCTGATTCTACAAAAAACACTTCACACATATCCGCATGAAAATGACCTCCCGCCACTTGTCCAGGGGCAAAACACGCTTGAGAAAAATTAGTTAAATAAGGTAAATCTCCCAAACTCAGCATCACTTTCTTTTTAATCGCTGGATTGTGAGAAACTGCCTGTTCTGGAATTTGGTTTAAATTAGTTATTTTCATAAATATTAAATAAAATTCACTTTAATTTTAGCATCATTATCTGTTTTAGCCAAGTGATTTTGATAAACATTCTTTAACAGTTTGAATAGCTGTTTCAGGAGAATTAACAATAAAAAATTTTTCCGGGGCGAGAGATTTCAAAAAACTTTGACTTTCTGGATTTTGATTTAATAAAATAACCGATTTATTATGTTTAATTGCTAAGGCAATTTCCGAAACCGTTCCCGCTCCCATGCCACAAGCAATAACAACATCAGAAGATAACACATTAATGACATTTCTAGCTTGACCTAAATTCGTAACAATTGCAATATCAACGGCTTCTGACATTCCTTGAATATTGCCATTCGGTAAAATTCCTAACGTTAAACCCTGGGCAGATTTGGCTCCTTGATTCGCTGATTCCATGACTCCACAGTTGCGACCTCCTGTTAATAATATCCATCCTGATTCAGCAATTAATTGACCTAATTGATAAGCATGATCTAAATCGATTGCCGTTGCCCCTTCTCCCGGCCCCATAATGCCAATGATTATTTTTTTCATCAGTAATAAGTAATATGATAAAATGCCATACTATCAATTTATCGCGATCAGTTATCAGTCATTTCTAAACTTTGAGAAATATTAAGATTTGTTATGAAATTCAACCTCAAACTTAAAAGAGTATCTGGCGATGCCTTAGTCCAAATGCGAACGGATTTAATGGCGGAATCCAGACCCAGTTTTAACTACATGATTTTAGTGATAACGGCTTGTTTAATTGCTACCTTTGGATTATTGAGTAACAGTACAGCCGTTATTATTGGAGCCATGTTAGTTGCTCCGATTATGTTACCATTGCGAGGATTAGCTTTTGGTCTTTTAGAAAGCGATCGCGAATTATCTCGCTGTGGTATAGTCTCAATTGTTGTAGGAACAGGGGTCGCACTGCTCCTATCAATGCTATTAGGAAAAATCACTGGAATTGAAGATTTTGGTTCAGAAGTTTTAGCTCGAACTCAACCGAATTTAATTGATTTAGGAATTGCTGTTGTCGCTGGAGGATTAAGCGGTTTTACTAAAGTTGAAAAGGGGATTAGTGACGCAGTGGCAGGAACCGCAATTGCAGTAGCATTAATGCCGCCTTTATGTGTCATTGGTTTAACGTTATCTCAAGGAGAGTATGATTTAAGCTATGGGGCAACCTTGCTGTATTTAACCAATTTAATTGGAATTGCCTTAGCTTGTATGGTTGTTTTTGTTTTGGCAGGTTATTCTCAACTGAAAAGAGAATTTGCGATTACATTTATTGTGGCTTCTGTGTTAGCAATTCCTTTAGCAATTAGCTTTTTGCAGTTTGTCACTCAACTACGTTTACAAACGGATTTGAGATACATTTTTGAAGAGAAAACCTTAACGGGACAACGAGTGGATTTACAAAGCACGAATATTGATTGGCAACACCAGCCTCCTAAAGCCTATTTAAAAGTTCGCGCCACCGAACCCGTTACCCCCAGACAAGTGGGTTTAGTTGAAGATTTCCTTAACAAGAAAATGAACCAGAATTTTAAATTAGTTTTCTTGGTTGAAGAAGTTGAACGAGTTGAAGCCGAACAGTAATCAAGAACTACGGGCGAGGAAACCTCGCCCCTACTGATTCTAAAACCCCATAAAATCAATTGGGTTAGGGGATGTACTGGTGGAAACGAAATAAATAATTCCCGCTCCTAATAATGCGATCGCTAAACTAAAAAGAATTACCCAACGATCCGGGGGTTCATAAGTATCTTCTTCAATATCTCGACGGACAACAAAATATTGGAATGTTGATAATAATACCGTTAATAAACCGACTCCTGAAAATAATAATCCTAATTTCCAACCATAACCAGGGCCAGGAATAGAAGTGGGTTGAAAGGCACGCAGACGCAAAATGACAACACCAAATCCCATTAACCCAACCGATGTTCGCATCCAGGCGAGATAGGTGCGTTCATTTGCTAAATGATCTCGAACACGGGAAGGGTTTAGTCTTTTGGGTTTCTGAATAATTTCTGAGGTAGAGTCTGATGGTTTCATGAACTCAGAGGACTTAATTTGGGTGTAATCTTCAGCTTTCATTGTTTAAGAAATAAAAAGATAGAGAGAATAAATCAGGAAATCCCCCTACCCTTAAACTGGGAAAATTTAACTATTCTTAATTCCCCTTTTTTTTAGGGTATTCGGAAGGTTAGGGGGAAGCCATTTTAGAAACATTTAGGCTTTTTTTACAGTTGGAGTATTGGGCAGTTGGTTATCAATAATACTTTGAGAAATATTAGGAATAAACCAATGAACTTGACTTTCTTGGACAACCTTTGCTAAAGGCGAATTAAATTCTAGGTTTCCGGTTTCAGGATTCGCTTGAATGGTTAACTGAGTTCCATCAAGAATTTTAACCGCAATCGGCCCTTGTAAGGGTTCAGATTGTTCAGCTAATCCTAAATTAATAGCTTTGAGATCTTGAGGGACATAGAAGCCATCACAATCCCATTTTTGTCGGGTTGTTTGACCATCCCCTAGAAAATAAAGAGTTGCTTGATCCTCAATATCTTCTTTTTGAGAACTGCCATAAACCGCTATTGTTTTTCCGGTATTATTGGTACATTGTCCCCAATTTATCCCCGATTTTAACGCATATTGTTGAAACTGTAAATAGTCGATTTGTTGTTGAACAGTTTCAGAAATTGCGCCTTGATTTTTCTTTTCATCCTCAGGGATTAAGGAAGCTTGTTTTAAGGCTTGAGTGACTTCAATATAATCGGGATTTTTGGTATATTTCGCTTCAGCCGAAGCGGGTTGAACCCAAACTAAATTGATCATCAAAACAACAGCAACCAAGACGGAAGTTAAGGCTTTCATAAATTTCTCCTTTCTATTAGATAGATGAACCGGATAAAATTATTCAACGTTGGATGGTTTTCTGAACTCAAAAAACCATACCCAAGCATAACTAATCCCTAAAGCTAAAAGTGCTAATAATAGGTTTTCTTTGACGATAAATACACCTAAACCAATTAATACACAGGGGACAAATCGATTGCCGTACCCCGTTAACAACTTAGCCACTGTGGGAAAATGAGTTAACTTGTAAGCGACATAACACCAAACACCAACGAGAGAGAAAAAGGTCAATAAGATGGTCAATAAACTTTCCCAAGTGCTACTTGCAAAAAGAGGAACGTAAATCCCAATATTATCGCTCCCATTGGCAACAGTTACAGCCGCAACTCCATAGGTTTGAGGAGATAGCAAATTTTTCCAGACGGAGGTGGTATCCGATGGGGTGGAAGTCTCAACCGAAGCTGAATTATCATCCTCATCATCTTGAGATTTTAATAAATAATGAATCCCAAAAATAATCGGAACTAAACCTAACCATCGAATCCAATCAGGAGGAATCAAAAAACTGCCAAAAAAACCCGGTAAGCTGGCTAGTAAGAGGAGAGAAAATCCTAAATATTGACCGACAACAATTTGGCGACGGCGGAAGTTAGGATTAACTTGGTTAAAAAATAAAGTCAGAATGAAAATATCATCGATATTGGTCGTAGCAAAGGCAACAATTCCTGTCAAAATAGCGGTAATCAATTCGTTCATGGTGTACTGTTCTTTTTCTGAGTGATTAATTAATGGCTTTAGAATTTTCGTCTGCGTTTCATTGAATGGGAGTTAGATGAAGGAACAACTAAAGAAGCAGAACGAACAATTTCTGGGGTTGAGTGAGTAAATTGGGCATGAATTTCTTCAATCTGTCGTTCCATTGTTCTGACTAATTTAGGTGAACGAGTGCGCTGTCTCATAAACCAACCACAAGTCACAAATAAGTAAAGTAGGAACAAATAGGGGAAGAAATTATAAGGCGCTTCTGGAACAGGAAACAGTTGATTTCCAGGGATACCTACACTCCCAATAATGGGAATCATCATGAACCCAACGGCTAAGATAGAATAAACAACATCAATTGGACGTAGTTGGTTAATTTTGGAGAGATAAAGCGGTGCAGCAATGGAAACTAAAATGTAAACTGTTAAAAATCCATAACTACAAATCGCTCCCAAATAACCCATACTTTCAAATAAGCGAATATTGAACATTGACATCACCGCCGGAACCAAAAACATCAAGAAAGAACACAAGGTAACGGCAATATGAGGAGTGCGATTTGAAGCATGGGTTGTGCCAATGGACGCATGAAATAAACCATGACGTGCCATCATAAAAAAGATCCGGGCGGCGGGATTAATGGTTCCTAAAACACAAGCAAAGAAACTAAATAAAACCCCAAAAGCAATAATATCTCCTAAGAATCCAACCCCGATTTGATGGGAAAGAAACGCCAAGGGTTCTTCTGTTGTTGTAATAGAAACTCCTGTTCCTTCAAATCCTAGAATTTCAACATAACTGGTGAAGATAAAAAAGACTCCAGCAAGAATCACACTTCCCATCACAGAACGGGGAATTGTTCTTAAGGGATTTTTCGCTTCATCCCCTAACGTTGTCGCACTTTCAAATCCTGAAAATCCAAATAAAGCTAATACTAATCCAGTGGCAATATGACCCGGAGTGACACCTTCTAAGGTGAGTTGGCTTAAGTCTATAGCAAAGCCTTTATGTGCCCAAATCATTAGGGTTAGAATTCCAATAAAAACAATTGAAATTCCTTCCATCCATAACATCGCCATCGCTGAAAGTTGGATATCTCGATAAGCAGCATACCAAGCAATTCCTGCCCCAATGGCGAGTAAGGTAATGGCTGAAGGATGAATTCCTAAATGACCGAATAAGATGCCGCTAAAGTTGGCTAAACCACAGAGAACGGACATCCCTGTAAATAAATAAGCCAGTACCAAACTCCAGCCACAAATCACTCCGGCGGTAGGGCCTAATCCTTTAACAATATAAGCATAAAATGAACCCGGAGAGGCAGAACGTTTCGCAAATTGGTTAATATTAATACTAACAAAAATTAACCCAATTAAACCAATTAGAAAACTCAGCCATGTTCCTTTTCCTGAAAGTGCGACTAATAACCCTAAATTCGAGGCAGGAATGGTGGTTGGGGCAATAACAGCAAAGGATTGAGCTAATACTTCTCCAAAGGATAAACAATTCTTTTTTAAGCCGTGAGAACTAGGGTAGATTTGAGTGATTTCGGTCATAGAGTAATTCCTTCTGTGTTTTAAATCGACATCGGTGAATTGCTCTGCGATCGCATTTTGAAATATTGAGCAATAATTGACGATATCACTGGAAATGAAACATTAATGGTTTCAGTTTTTACTCTATGAGAGTTTGATAATCGAATCAAATGTTCTTTTTGTTTGAATTAATAAATTTTGTTTATGAATTCGCTTTGGAATCGGATTTTTTTTTAAATCTGGTAGTGCCAGAAGGGTTGATGTCCAGGTAAAAGAATAAATTGTTTATTTAACCGTTCAATAATTCCTTGCTGTTCAAATTCCTTTAAAAGTCGGGTGACAGTAACTCTGCTTGTACCAATGGTTTCAGCAATTTCTTGATGAGTTAAATGGAATTCAATCCGTTGTCCCTGAGAGACATCACTGCCAAATTTATTGGCTAATAAAGTGAGTAATTTATGCAGTGCTTCATCAACAGGACGGGAATGAACAATTTCTAAAAAGGTTTGAAGTTGATGAATATGTTCAATGAAGAAAGGACGCAAATGATCGGATTCAGTAACAGGAATAGCTGTTGCCTGAACGGGTGTTAAGCATTCTATATAGTAGGGGTCAGCTTTGGACAAGACCCGGGAAACAATATCCCCGACCCCCCATAACCCTAATGTCACAACGGTTCCATTTTCCAGGGAAGTGAAAGTCCGCACCACACCGGACTCAATTTTCCATAGGTGTTCTCGTCTTAAAGGAAGTCGCTCACGGCGTTGGAAGTAACGCTGTTGTTGACTCAATTCAGGTGCAATTCGTTGAGCTAAAGTCATTTAAGATACAACTCAAGTTAAATTTAACTAAAATTGTAAACCATATTATCTCTATTTGCATTAAAATACAATTTTGATTGAATCAAAATATTCTCTGTTTCCATTGGAACGAATCCCAATCCCTGGATCATGCTAGAGGTGAACAACTTTACGATGGCTGGAATGACCCTAGAGCAACTGCGAATTTTTTTAGCAGTGGCGGAACATCTGCACTTTACCCGTGCGGCGGAGAATCTGTATATTACGCAACCTGCGGTGAGTGCTGCGATTCAAAGTTTAGAAACCGAATATCGCGTTAAGTTATTTCACCGGATTGGTCGTCATGTTGAAATTACAGAAGCGGGAAAATTACTACAACTGGAAGCGCAAAAAATTTTGGAACAAGTCGCTTTAACGGAACGTGGATTAAGAGAGTTAAATAATCTCCAACGGGGAGAACTTAAATTAGGATCAAGTTTAACCATTGGTAACTATTGGCTACCTGAAAAAATTAGTCAATTTCAACGAGAATATTCAGGAATTATGGTGAACTGCACCTTGGCAAATACCGAAGAAATTTGTTTAGGAACCGCCAACGGACAGTTTGATTTAGGATTAATTGAAGGGGAAGTTAAACCGACGTTACAAAAATTGTTAAATCAAGAGGAAATTGGCAGCGATCGCTTATTAATTATTGTCGGACGCTCCCATCCTTGGTTTGAGCGAGACAAAATTGATTTAACGGAACTCAAAAATACCGATTGGGTCATGCGAGAAGCTGGTTCAGGAACTCAACAACGTTTAGAAGAAGCGTTAAACAATTGGGGAGTTAATCTCAGTGATTTAAAGGTTATTTTAGTTTTAAATACCGGAGAAATGGTAAAAGCTGTTGTCGAAGAAGGTCAAGTTGCGGCGGGAATTTCTGAATTGATGGTAAAAAAAGAATTACAATTAGGCATTTTAAAAGCCGTTCGCATTGTTGATCACCGTCTCAATGATTACCAAGAATTACAATTAATTCGACCTTTTTTAAAAATCAAACACCGTCAACGGTTTCAAACTCGGATTTCTCAAACCTTTGAAAAAATGTTATTCTCCAATGAGATTCCAATTCAATTTACTCAGCTTAGAGCTTAACTTAAATTATGGCAATTGAGGGAATGGATGATTGAATAAAGATTCCAGATTAAATCCATGAATTAATCGATCATCCATCACTAACGGTAAATTTCCATTCCATTTATCAATTATTTCTTTATGGAGGATCTCTGGAGTTAATGTTTTTTGAAGTAAAAGTTGAGCTTCGGCTTCTCCTTTGGCTAAATTCACTTTGACTTCGGCTTCTTTAATCGCTTTTAAAACTAAAAATCCCGCTTTTTTCGCATCTTGTTCTGCAATTTGTTTCGCTTCGACTGCATCGGTAAACCGTTGAGAAAAATGAACATGAACCAGAGAAATATTATCCACTTGGATATGATAGTTAATTAATAAACTTGTTAATAAATCATCAACTTCAGATTTCACATTTTCCCGACAAGTAATAATTTCTTCGGCGGTATATTTTGCCATCACCGCTTTTAAAATTTCTTCGATTACAGGATTAATAATCGCTTCTACAATGGTTTGTTCATCCCCAATTTGTTGAAACGCTAAATTAACTTCTTCAGGAACAATATGCCAATTTAACGCCACATCCGTAAATACTTCTTGTAAATCTTTAGAGGACGCTTCGGCGGATATTTCCTGCTTTTGAATGCGCACCGTCATTTTTTGGACGGTTTGAACCACAGGAATAATAAAATGCAATCCTTCATCCAAAATACTAGGCTGAACCTTACCAAAAACCATTAATATTCCTCGTTCTCCCGCATTAATAATCATCACCGGGTTGAGTAATATTAAAAGTAATAAAAGCAAAAAAAACAGATTAGCTGGCTTTAGAAATAATTGATATCTGGGCATGGGTGCAATCAAAATTAACGGTCAAGCAGGGTGGAAGATTGAGCATCTACAATTTGATCAAATTGATGAATATTGAATAATAAACTGCTGAGAATTGACCAAGTAATTGCTAGAAACCAACCTGCTAGAATATCACTGGGAAAATGTACCCCTAAATACAATCTTGTCCAAGCAATAGCAATGGCAAATAATCCGCCTAAACCAATGGCTAAACTGCGCCATTTTGTTTTCCAAGTTAGAATAATTAAAATAATTACAAAGGTCATACTTAATAAAGCATGACCACTGGGAAAAGAAAAACTTGAGGGTAATGGATAGGAAGATTGCCACAAATGAGGTCTAATTCGATGAAAAAATACTTTAGTTAATCCACTTAAAATTCCACTTCCTGAAAGAGTCAGAATCAGATATAATAGCGATCGCCATTTTTTTTGAACTCCTAAAATGATCATCACTGGAATTGCTAAAAGTATGATTCCAGAACCCATCCCCGTAAAGGTTAAAATAATTGCCAGTTTTTCAAGTTGAGGAGACCAAGTAGAATGAAGGGCGAATAAAATCGATAAATCCCAAGGTAAACCACTGGCACTTTCACCGACTTTTAAGGCAAGAATTCCAAATAAAAGTAACGGTAAGGAAATTCCTAAAACTAAAAACTGCCAATGCTGGATGAACCATTGCTGAATAGGATTTAACCCTAAGAAAGATGATGAATTTGCATTAGAATCAGACATGATTGTTTTCGCCAACTGCATCAAAGTCTAATGGGGTAAGAGGGAAAGATCAATAACATTAGACTGTACTAATACTACCATCACTAAGGTAAAAGCTGTTGAGGAAAGCACCCCCATTGCTAAATCTTTCTTAAGATTACGTTCAGCAGAGGAAGACTCAACAACATTCATCGCCCCATATTGCATTAACAAAATTCCGGCTAAATTTGATAGCCAATATCCAAAAATAGAACTCGGAAAAAATAAATCTTGAGATAATTTACTAAAGATAAATCCAAACCCATAAGCAATGGGTAAGTTAAAAATTAAATCATTCCACCAGCACAACGGAGACATCATAAAACCTAAAAAAACTAAGATTCCGCCGAGCCATTTTTTGGACATAAACACCTCTATTGTTCACCATTCCAATTTAATTCATATCAAACAAACCCGGTTTCTCGCTGTATCCAGGGAATGAAATTAAAATTCAACCTCCAGAAACCGGACTGCTCTGCTGTAACACTACATTTAGATTGTACATAAATTTAAAATGAATTTCAATACATCTGAGATTTTATTTTACTGTCCTGATTCCCAAATTGGCCCCATCAAAGTTCCTCGCAGTCGCCAAGCGGGTTGTGAAGGAACTTTAACCTCAAGTTGACCGCTATAAAGGGGTTGTTGAACATAAGGACTGTCTAAAACGGGCCATTTTTCTAAGATTCGTTTTTCTCCATTCACCACAGCATCCCCAATGCCTCCGTTTTTTTGATAAGTTAGGGTTAAGCGATCGCCTGCTAAACTTTTATACGTTAATTTTCCTTGGGTTTTCCAATCTTGATCTTGTATTTCAGTTTGATGTAATGCGGTTTTCAACTGTTGAAAATTAGGATAATTTTTAACCGCAGCAACATCGGTGATCCAGGCGGTTTGATTTCCCTGCGCGGCTAAAGCTTGTAAGTTAGGTTTTTTCTCAGAAATTAAGGGTTTTAACTCGATTTTATCCCCCCAAGGTCGAGCGCAGAACCAAATATTATCAATCTTCCAAATATACCAATTTTTATATCGTTGAGGCTGACCCTATTGTTGAGGTAAAACCAAATAGGAAACCGGAGGAACTCCCGCTTTTAAATCCGTTTCATTTAAGATTAATTGAAAAATAACCGCAATAATCGGTAATAAATATTTATGGGGATCACCCAGTTTAATTCGTCTCCACCAAGCATCTTTTTCATCTAAATTAATCGCCGCTAATTTTTCTCGAATGGCTAACCTTCTGGCTTGAAAAGCCATTTCTTTTGTTGCATTAATATTAGCAGGTTGGGGAATGGTAAAGCTTGAGGGTTGGGGATAGGAAAGTAGAGAATCTTCTATCAACAGATTAGAAACTTCCTGCTTTTGGGAAGCCTTTTCTTTGTCATAATCAACCGCCGCTAAAGGACAGCCAGAAGCGAAAAGGAAGACAGTGATTAATCCAAGCAGACGGAGAAAATTAATGTTAATTACAATCTCAGGTATTAAGGAAAGCAAGGTTTTTTTAGAAAATTTAAAGAATAAATTTGAACATTTACGATAAAATAAGAAATGAAATTGCTCGGAGGATGTAGCTAATGGGATATGCGATTGACGTTAATCAATCTAACTTTGAACAAGAAGTGATCCAAGTTTCCTATAAAAGCCTTGTATTAGTAGACTTTTATGCAACCTGGTGTGGCCCTTGCCAAATTTTAAAACCTATTTTAGAAAAGTTGGTGACAGAATATAATTTTATTTTAGCGAAAATTGATATTGATCAAAATCCAGAATTAGCGAGTCAATACGGCGTGGAAGGTGTACCCGATGTGAGAATTGTTAGACAAGGAGAAATACACCCTGGTTTTGTAGGAGCATTAACCGAAGCTCAAATTCGCCAAACCCTCAGCCAACTGAATTTAAAATCGAATTTTGAGCAAAGTTTAGAAGCGTTAAAAAATGCGATCGCTCAAAAGGATTTTCCCACCGGAAAACAACTGTTAGATCAGCTATTTTCTCAGTATCCAGATCGCCCAGAAGTGGTGTTAGAAGCGGCTAACTTTTTAATCCTTCTCAACCAAACTGAAAACGCAGAAAAACTGTTAAATACTATTAGAGAAGATCAGCGTGATTTCTTTGCCAAAGCTCAGGCATTGAAACAATTAATTCAATTCAAAAAAGATGTCACTTTCTCTGGAGAAAGTCAACTGGAACAGAATTATGCAAAAGCTTGTCAATTAACTTTAACCGAAGACTACCCAGAGGCATTATCTTTATTTTTAGAGATTGTATCAACCAACCGCAAATTTAAAGAAGATGGGGCGAGAAAAGCCATGTTAACTATTTTTAACTTACTAGGAGATGATCATCCCTTAACTAAAGAATATCGCAAAAAACTAATGCTACAATTATATTAATGGAGAAAGCGCGGTCAATGGGGAACGGGGAATCAACAGTTGCATCATTTGTTCGGATTCAAGAATCGTTCCATTAACGATTTTTGTAAGAACAATATATTTGTTTTGTAAAAATCCCTAAATTTATGACGAATGCCTTACTGATTCTAGGGGAATTAAATGATCGAGATATCGACTGGATTGTAACACAGGGAAAACGAGAAATCCTACCCACAGGTTCAATCTTAATTGAAGAAGATCAACCCTTAGATGCTCTTTATATTGTCTTGAGTGGAACCCTAAATGTTTGTGTAGCTTCATTAGGAAATCAAGTAGTCGGAAAAATCGGGGGAGGTGAAATCTTAGGGGAAATGTCTTTTGTCGATGGACGTTTACCCTCAGCTACCGTACAAGCGGTGGAAGAGTGTTGTGTATTATCCATTCCGCGATCGCTTTTATCTGAAAAATTAGAAGAGGATGTGTTATTTTCTTTGAGGTTTTATCGAGCGATTACCAAGTTTTTATCCTCTCGTTTACGAGCAACAGTCAATCATTTTGGTTTGGATGAAAACGCTGCTTTATTAGCTTCTAAATCCTTAAATAATAACGAAGAAGAGGAACCCGATCATCGTTTAGACTGGATTATGCAGCGTTTGGGGGGATAATTAAGCGATTGCACGGCTCAACACAGCTTGATTCATAAAACCAGAGATTTTTCAAATAAAATTTTGGTTTTATGAATAATTCTTTTATTAATTAAGCACTGATACAAAATTATTTGCACTGTCATTCTGAATTCCGCTATAGCCGAATGAAGAATCTCGCCATTATCAATAGGCAATTTATTTTGTTTGACGGCTTATATCAATCAGTACCCGAACCTAATTATTTATATTCTATCCTTTAATATTTGCTATAGATAGTTGATCGGATCACTATTCCCTGTTCCCTGTTCCCTGTTCCCTAACAAATTATGACCTTAACTTTTGATCAACAAATGATCCAACATTGTTTAAAATTAGCTCGTCAAGCATTAGGAAAAACTGCACCTAATCCTTTAGTTGGATGTGTCATTGTTCAGGATGGAAAAATTGTTGGAGAAGGATTTCATCCGGGGGCAGGACAACCCCATGCCGAAGTTTTTGCCCTGAGAAATGCTGGAGAACAAGCCAAGGGAGCAACGGTTTATGTCAATTTAGAACCTTGTAATCATTTTGGGCGGACTCCTCCTTGTACAGAAGCTTTAATTCAAGCAGAAGTCGCTAAAGTTGTAGTAGGAATGGTTGACCCAAATCCGTTAGTTTCAGGAACCGGAATTCAACGTTTAAAAGATGCAGGAATTGAAGTCATCGTTGGTGTCGAAACCTCCGATTGTCAACGCTTAAATGAAGCCTTTATCCATCGAATTTTACATCATCAACCCTGGGGAATTTTGAAATATGCCATGACATTAGATGGAAAAATTGCCACCACAACAGGTCATAGTTCTTGGGTGACAGGAACCGAAGCTCGACACAAAGTTCATCAGTTGCGAGTCGCTTGTGATGCGGTAATTGTGGGAGGAAATACCGTCCGACGCGATAATCCTTGGTTAACAACCCACACAGCCGGGGAACCCAACCCCTTACGAGTGGTCATGAGTCGAACCTTAGATTTACCTCAACAAGCCCATTTATGGGACACTCAAGAAGCAAAAACTTTAGTTATAACAGAGGAGGGTGTAAATCCAGATTTTCAACAGTTTTTGCAGAATAAGGGGGTAGAGGTTGCGGAATTGTCGCCCTTGACACCCGCCCAAGTCATGGCTTATCTCTATGAACGCCAGTTTTTATCGGTGTTATGGGAATGTGGAGGAACCCTCGCTGCAAAGGCTCTCGCAGATGGCAGTATTCATAAAATCTTAGCGTTTATTGCCCCTAAAATTATTGGGGGAAAAACAGCACCTTCTCCGGTGGCAGATTTGGGGTTTACTCAGATGAGCGAAGCACTTTTATTAGAACAAATGACCTGGGGTTCTGTAGGCTGTGATTTTTGGATTGAAGGTTATTTATTGCAAACTTAATTATGAGCGAAATTGCCCTATTAAGTCTCATGGTCAGTACCCTGGGAATTGATGCAGTTTTACTAGCTAGTTGGCTCTTTTCCATACAAATCAATACCGAATTAGAACAGGAGGAGGAAGAAACATTGACTCGCTATGAATCAGACGAAATGAAACAAATACCTGCAAAATCAGTACAACCGAATGGGTATTCTAATCCCGAATCTCCCTATCCCGTTCTCAATGATTGGGAATATAAAATTGTACGCGCCAATCGAGATGTTTTTCGCAACCCAAGTATTTTTAAACGTTTCTGTCAAGAAGAATCTGAAATGGGTTGGATTTTAGTAGAAAAATTAGATGATCGACGAGTTCGCTTGAAGCGGTTAAAAGGAATAGAAACTCCAGAAAATCCTTATCAAATTAAAGTTGATCCTTATCGTTCTACCTATGGCTCTTCCAGAAATATAGGAGCTTGGTTAACAATATTTGCCTTTATTACAGCTATTATTTTACCAGCTTATTTAGGCTTTTCATTAGTTGCCATGAGCTTTAATCAATCCTATCAAAATTATTCCCCAGCAATGTCATCTCCTGAAAGAGAATAGAAAACATAGATTCATCATAGCTGTCAACTTAAGTGATTAATTCCCTGAATTTTTATTAGGGCGTAGGACTTTTATCCCTTCGCCCTTACTCGTGATCTAACATGACATCTTGAATTAATCCAATAAACTCAAAGATTGAATAATCTGCATCCCTGCTGCGGCAAATCTTTCAAATGCTGTATTCGCTTGTTCTGTATAATCTACAATACCCGGAATAACCACAGGAGAGGTACAATCTTCTAATAAATAAACTTTTTGGGCTAAATGAATATCTCTAGCTTGAATTTCTGTTAATAAATGATCAATTGTCCACGCCACACAATGACTTTTAGCTTGACCTGCAATTAAGATCCGATCAAATTTTAAGATGTTTTCAATTAACTCTTGATTGGGTTTTGCAATCAAACCCCCTTGAAAATCTTCTAAAACTTCCGGTTGCAAAACTGAATAATTTTCCGTTAACGGATGGTTACCTTTCATTTCAAATTGAACTTGAGAACACCGAGCAATACTATGGAAAAATAAAGCTTCTTCAACGGCTGAAACTAGACTATGACCAATACCCCCTAACATAGAATGATAAGGCCAGATTGTTAACAAATATTGATTTTTTTGAGCTAAACTTTGGGCATAATGTAAAGCATATTGTTCTAAAAATTGAACATCAATTCCTGAAATATTATTAGCAACTTCAGGATTCACCTTCCAAACTTGATTTTGAATATCCTCTACAGAAATTAAGGTGGCTGGAGTCGGATGTTCCCCCTGTTGATTGATCCAAAAAATCGGATGAAAAATTTGGAACGCTCTATGGGTATCCATCGTGGCGATAATTTCGGTAATCTTCCCTAAATTTCGATAAATAAACTCACAGAGTCTAATATTGTCTTCAACAGCACCATTTCCTGATTTTCCCCTAACAAATAATTCAAATTCAGGAATACAAAAGGTATTTTGAAGATCAATTAAAATTAAACAAGTTTTCAGCTGATCCTGACTCGCAGGTTGAATTTCATACTGTTTTGCCCATTGTTTGGCTTCTTGAACCCGAATTTGATAAGGAACCCGCCAAACTTCTCCCACACGCGGCGAATTAAAATGGGGAGGAATGGGTAAACCCTTGAAAATTTGTGTGATCATAAATTTGTGATAAAATAGTTGATAAAATACCAAGATTTAGACAAGTTTTATGGGGAACTCAAGCAAGCGAGTTTGGTTAATTGGAGGAACTCAGGAAAGTGCCCTCTTAGCTCAAGCGATCGCTCAATCCCAAATTCCTTGTATCATTAGTGTAACGACGGAATCAGCAAAATGCCTTTATCCCGAATCCGAATATTTAACCCTTTGGGTCGGGAAATTAGAAAAACACCAAATTCATCAATTTATTACGAACTATAATATTAATCGGATTTTAGATGCTTCTCATCCCTATGCGGTGGAAATTTCTCAACTGGCGATCGCAATTTCCCAAACGAATAATATTCCCTATTTACGATATGAACGTCCAGCGATCAATTCTCAACCTTCAAATCAGATTCAGTATTTAGATAGCTTAGAAACCTTATTAAAAGGCAATGATTTACAAGGAAAACGAGTCTTACTCACCTTGGGATATCGACCGTTATCCGCCTTTGCTCAATGGCAAGATCAAGCCATCTTATTTGCTCGCATTTTACCTTCTGCGATCGCTTTAAATGCTGCCTTAAAAGCCGGGTTTACCCCTGATCGAATCATTGCCCTTCGTCCTCCCTTATCCTTAGAATTAGAACAAGCATTATGGCAACATTGGCAGATTTCTCTGGTGGTCACAAAAGCGTCAGGAACAGCAGGTGGGGAAGATCTCAAAATTAATCTTGCCCAGCAGTTAAACATTCCTTTAATTATTATTACTCGACCTGTCATTGATTATCCCCAGGTTACTCAGTCTCTAAACGATGGGATGGAATTTGTCAAGAGAGAATGAGAAATTCTCAGTCCTCCTTCAAAAAATCTCAGAGATCCTTGCTGCGGTGATCCCCCTTTCAGATAAGATGGTATACGCGGCATCCAAAAAGGAAAAATACTATGAGTGACATCGCAGAAAAAGTCAAAAAAATTATTGTAGAGCAATTAGGTGTTGAAGAAGCAAACGTTAAGCCAGAGGCTAGTTTGATCGACGATTTAGGTGCAGATTCCCTGGATACAGTGGAACTGGTCATGGCGTTTGAAGAAGAATTTGATACAGAAATTCCCGATGAAGACGCTGAAAACATTAAGACCGTTAAAGACGTGATCGACTACATCGAATCTAAGCAGGGGTAAACTCCACCGACAAACCGGCTAAAGCTTCAGCTTAACCTGCAACTAACATAAAATTAACAAAAAACGGAGGATTCGCCTTCCACCCGGATCACAGAAATTTGACTGCGTCCGACTGTTTGGATTAGGCAATCCCAAACCTTGTTTATTAAACGACTGTTATGATGTTAGTTTGGCTTCTCACACTGGGTTCTGCATTTGGGGTGAGTGAACAACCGAAGTCCCAAGCGAAGACTTGGGAATCAACTCGATGATCCCCCAGGGAATTGCCCCATCTTTGCTAGTAAAGAGACGATACATTTTTTCAATAATATCACTCACGGCTGGCACCAATTCCCCCTTTAATCCCATTTTAATGGCCAGACGACGGGCATGAAAAAGGGAAAATTCCTCGGTCAACACCACCTGCTCCATATATTGCAGAAGCGTATCCACCTCAATTCCGCCTTTACTGGAGCCGAGTAGCACAGGACATTGACGCTGGTAGTCTAAAACGATCGCCAGAAAAAATTCCAATTGGCTATCATAACGGGCCTCCGCTAAAACGACCTCTGGATATTCCCCAGAAATCGGAAGATGAAAAATGGCCGTTGCCGCCGCGATCGCATCAATCGTATTTTCCACAAACCGAACACCACCAGCCTTGCCTCGCCCACCGGCCCGTACCTGGGACTTCAGCACAACGGGATAGGGAATTTGTAATCTTTTCAGTTCGCCAGTATTGTGAATTGTCTGGGATGGCAAAATCGGGATGCCAATCTGTTGGAACAGTTCTTTGGCTTGATATGCGAATAAATCCATTGGGGAAGAGGTTGTCCGTCGTAATTCGTCATCAATCGTAATTAGAGTTTAGGCAGCAATCATACTGAGCAAGATTAAAAACTGAATATTACTGATATTCATAATTCTACCGTCTCCTTGAGAACACATAATGAAAATCAAGAGTTGAGATCGGCATAAAGGCGAGGAAAATTAATTGCAAATTATTGTTGAGTCGTGATCATCGGCATCCGTTCTAAGGAGTCTATCTGACGATAACCCGCATTGTTAAGCAGTGCATCGACACGACCCAATTCTGTCATACTTTTTGGACGATTTAGGAAACCTGTGACAAATCACTCCTATCTATGCTAATAACGAGGACAGTGGCTTGATATTGGCGACACTGAATTGCGATTAGGAAACAATGACATGGTACATACGGCAACTCGCTCCATCGATTTTAAAGATTTAGCCAAACGGCTATATAGACATCTTCTATCGGATGCGATCGCCCAACGCCATTTGGTGATTGTCAAGGGCAACCGGTCACTTCAGGGCAAAGAAACTTCCCCTCAGACAGAACCCGTCAATTGTTTTCTAGAAGAAGATGTCTTGATGGTAATTATTCACTTAGCAGAAACCCCAGCCTTAGAAACCACTGCCATTTTTTCCTGTGCGAGAGATTTTTTGGAGAAAGTCGGAATTACCGTAGATTACCCCATTAAAATTTATCTGGTTGTCGATGAAGCAAAAACTAACTCCAGTGATAACGACAACACTGTCTCCCCTTCCTTAACCGCTAGTTTTCCCCAACGAAC
>NZ_JBJUDF010000220.1:0-30616 GCF_046067725.1 Planktothrix sp. | reverse complement strand
GTATGTATCCTCAACTTTGGGCGGCGACAGGTGTTCCCTTTGCTGAATTAGTCCATCAATTAATCCAATTTGCCTTAGAACGCGATTCAGAAACGAAACGAAACTGAATTCCTCCAAGATGGCTTGCATAAATCGCAATTTGCATTTATAATTCCTTTATTCCCTTGTTCCAATACGCTGTATTGGAATCCCCGTCGGAGGCTCTGCCTCCGACCCCCCCCTGTAAAGTTAATGCAGAAAAAGATTAACTCATCGGTCTTGAATAACAGGGACGGCAGGGAGAACCCATACAAACTTGGTCAGAAGGCATACTTTTAAAGACACTGCTGCGAGCCCCAATCACTGCATTAGTTCCAATTTTAACTCCAGGGCCAACAAAGCAATCCGTAGCAACCCAAGCTCCATCTTCAAGAATAATCGGAGCCGTTTCTAATTTAAAGTCCGGTGTTTTAATATCATGAGTTCCGGTACATAAATAAGTTTTTTGAGAGATAACGCAATGTTCACCAACTGTAATTTGATCTAAACTATAAAAAACAACATCATCTCCAATCCAACTGTAATCTCCAATAGTGACTTTCCAAGGATAGGTAAATCGCGCTGTTGGACGAATAATCACTCCTTGACCAATTTTAGCGCCAAATAACCGTAAAATTTGACAGCGAATTCCATTCAAAGGATGTAACGTTAAGGGAAATATCACTCCTTGAACCAACCACCAAAATAACACAAACCAACCGGGTTTTCCTCGATCAAAATCCGACTGGTCATATTTCCTTAAGTCTACAAACGTTATTTTTTCCATTCTTCCAATCCCCAAAAGTTAGTGCAGTCATTGGTTTAAATCAATGAGTTTGGGTGGGGATACCCCACCCCTACGGATCAAATTAATTGGGAGTCACAGAAGGTTCAACTGGGGATTGATTGGGTTTAGGGGTAACATTTAATTGTCCGCCAAACTTACGCAATTCAAATAATTTAACCCCAATTTGATATTCATATTGGCTTAAAAGGCGACCATAGATATATCCCGCTTTTCCATCTAAAAATCCCAATTGGATAAAATAGAATAAAATAAATCGCAACAAAGGTTTAAACGGTAATCTGACCCAAATTTTCTTTAAAAATCGTTTGCGTTTAACTGAATCACCAAACAGACTCGCCCCAATGGTTTTACTATCATCAGCACCCGTTAAAAGATTATAATAAACTCTTGCTTCCCAATTAGAATAACGGTTATGGCGTTCAATCCAGTGGAATAAATCTCGGAAATCTTCATGAAGCATATCCTCTTTAAGATATCCCACTTTCCCCGATGATATGACAACGTGCTCGTGAACTTCATTATCTCCCGTATTGGGAACATCTTCCGTTTTTAAGTTTTCATAGCGTCCCAATTTATGTTTAAATAAACGCAAGTTCCAGTCAGGATATTTGCCTCCGTGACGAATCCAAGTGCCTAAAAAGAACACCCGACGATTAATATAATATCCCGTGTATTCTGGGTTTTTAATCACTTCAGCAATTTCATCCCAAGATTCAGACGTAATTCGTTCATCACAATCAACAATTAAAACCCATTCATTTCTAAAGGGTAAATTTTCTAACGACCAATTTTTTTTCTTCGGCCATCCGCCTTTAAAATAGAATTGAACCACTTTGGCTCCATAACTTTCAGCAATTTCGACACTGCGATCGCTACTTTGGGAATCAACAACAAAAATCTCATCGGCTCTAGCAACACTCGCTAAACAAGCAGGTAAATTGGCTTGTTCATTTCGAGCCGGAATTAACACAGAAACAGGAAGTTTAGATAAGTTAGAAGTCATGGTTAAACTTAACAATAAATCAAAGGATTTCTACGAGGTATAAATTCACCATTCCCAATTGCAGTTATTGCGGGTGATTCCCTCGTGGAGAGGTAGAACCAACTAAACCGGAAATGGCAGCAATGAGATAGCCAATTTGACCGTAAGCATACACGAAATTATCAAATCGTAAGGCAGGATTCCCAAAATATTTAATACTTTTGTACAATCCTCGCAGAATGCGTTCTCCTCCGCGTCCGAGTTGGACAATTCCATCTTGTCCCGCTAATTGTTCGCGATAACATTCGCTAATTCCTTGCCACCATCCTCGTTCCATAAACCAAGATCGGTTCACCCGTTCCGGTGCAACATGATGGGCGACCAACGCTTCAGGAATATAGGCAACTTGCCAACCTTCTTGGAGTGCGAGTTCAGTCATCTGCAATTCTTCATTGGATAATAATCGTTTTCCCACCCGACCTAAATTAATATCAAAACCGCCAATTTTTTCTAAAAAGCTGCGACGAATCGAGTAATTTAATCCTCTCGGCGTCAAACCTGAATTGTTAATGTCTACCCACTGCTCCCCTAAATTATATGCACCCAAATTTCCGGCTAAATTATCAGATAACCAGGGGGGAGAAGTGATTCCTTCCGGCCAAATCAAAGTCACTTTGCCCCCAGCAATAGCGAGTTTCGGATGATTTTCATAAGCTGAATATAACACCCTTAACCATTGAGGTGTGGCAATCGCATCGTCATCTAAATAAGCAAGAATCGAACTTTGAGCAATTTTTGCCCCCGTATTCCGGGCCACCGATAAACCTGTAATCGGTTCATAAATATATCGCAATTTGGCATGGGGAAGACGAGCTTCAACGACTTGGCGAGTTCCATCGGTGGAAGCATTATCAACCACAATCACTTCAAACTCAGCGAAATCCTGTTGCAGCAAACTATCAATCGCTAACCCTAAATATTGTTCTCGATTGTAGGTACAAATAATTGCAGAAATAAGCGGTTGTGACATCCCTAAGACTCCATACTTGACAGTCAACCGTCAACCGCCAACCATCAACTAAGTTAACAATTGGGAGATGGCTTTGACTAAATGTTCTGGTTCAATCGGTTTAGAAAGATACTGCTGAAATCCTGCCGCTAACGCCCGACGTTGATTAAATTCTCCGGCGTATGCGGTTAATGCGATCGCCGGAATTTGTCCCCCAACTTCTAAAGGACGTTGGCGAATCTTGTGCATTAACATATAACCATCCATACCGGGCATTCCGATATCACAAATCAGCATCAGAGGTTGAAAATCCTCCCAAACTTGTAGAGCTTCCCTGGCAGAAGATGTTGTTAAGAGTTTAGCTCCTAGAGGTTCTAAGATGACTTGAATTAAGTCTCGCATATCCTCATCATCATCTACCACTAAAATTCGCATTCCCTCTAAATTAACCGTTGCTGGTGTCTCCTCAACCGTAGCACAGCATTCACAACCATTTTCCATCACCGGGAGACGCACCGTAAAGGTCGTCCCGAATCCTTCCCCTGGACTTTCGACGCTGACCGTTCCGCCATGAAGTTCACACAAATGACGGACAATGGCTAATCCTAAACCCAAACCGCCAAATTGACGAGTGGTGCTGCTATCTTCCTGACGAAAACAATCAAAAACTAAGGGTAAAAAATGGCGATTAATTCCTCGGCCATTATCTTCAACTTGGATTTCGACTTGATGATCAACTTGCTGTAAACGCACTTGTATCCATCCGCCTTCCGGTGTGAATTTCACCGCATTAGAGAGCAGATTCCAGATCACTTGTTGTAATCGTCCTCCGTCTCCCCAGACTAAACCAATCTGGGGAGAAAATACTGTTTTTAGGGTAATATTTTTCGCTTCTGCGGCTAATCGTACCGTCTCTAAGGCAGCTTCGATAGTTTCAGGGACAGAAACCGTAGCAACATTTAACGCCATTTTCCCCCGTAAAATTCGGGAAATATCTAATAAATCCTCAATCAGTTGAGCTTGTAATTTGGCATTGCGTTCAATGGTATCTAATGCTCGGTTGGTGGTGGAGGGATCAAAGGTTCGTGAACGCAGTAACTTTGTCCAGCCTAAAATCGGATTTAAGGGCGATCGCAATTCATGGGACAAAACCGCCAGAAATTCATCTTTAATGCGATTCGCATCTTGAGCTTGTTGATAGAGTTGAATATTATCTAAAGCTAAAGCCGCCCGATCAGCTAATTCTTCAGCAAAGGTTAAATCAGCATCGCTATAATGACGATGGGATTGGGCTGTTAAACAAAATGTCACCGCCCCTAATTTGCGATCTCTTGCGATTAACGGAACGGATATCCAAGAAGTCGGGGCGACGGTATGGAGAAAATCAACTTGTTCAGGAACCGTTGTGATGGTTTTGATCCAATCCGAATCAACCTGGGGCAATAATACAGACTGACCCTGGCTTAAAACTTGAGCAATGGGATGATGAGAATTCAGCATCAGAGTCCAATTTTGACGCTGACTCAGTTGTTGATGTTTGCTAGAATCTCGATGATAAACGGCTAAGCGTCGTAAACTGCCATCACTTCCAGCCACATCAAAGAAACAACAATCCGCAATGGTGGGAACCAATAATTGGGCTAAGTTCATTAAAGTCGTCCGAGAATTTAATGAACTGACTAAGACTGAACTCGCCTCTGCTAAAACTTGTTCCGACTGTTCTGCCCGTTTGCGGGCGGTTAAATCCATCACGGTCATCCCCACGCCTAAAACGTCACCATTGGGTAAACCGACGGGATAATAACTGACTAAACTATATTGATAGCTTTTTAAGCTGGGGATTTCCAGATTCAGAGGTTGATTTAAGATGGGTTTTTGAGTTTCAATCACCTGGCGTAATAAAGGTGTCATTTGATTCGCCCATTCCGGTAAAACCGTCGCTAAAGATTGCCCAATTAACTGACTTAAGGGAACACCCTGAATCATGGCTAAAGCTTCGTTGGCGTGCAGATAACGTAAATCATGATCGAGGAAGGCAAGTCCAACCGGAGAACTGGATAACAACGCTTGTAATAACGTTTCACTGCGATATAACGCGAGTTCAATCTGTTTACGTTCGGTAATATTAACAGCGGCGCAGGTCACACCCACCACTTGCTCCCGTTCATTGAACAAGGGTTCTACAGTTAAATCAAAACAGAAACTTTGTCCTTGCTGATTGACCCAAACTTCCTCACGGGTTCCAATTCCAGTATTTAAAACCTGACTTTTAATTTGAGTTAATTTTTCAGCATCTTTAGTATTCAATAAATCGGTTTCTAATAATCCAATAATGGCTTGATCGGGGGGATATTTTTGTTGAGGACAATTGTAAATCCAGGTATAACGTAAATCTGGGTCTTGACTAAAAACGGTAACGGGAGAATTTTTCAAAGCGACTCGTAAGCGTTCTTCCGTTAAACGCCATTTTGCTTCCGAAAGTTGTTGTTTGCGTTGGGTAATCTCTTGAAAATAAAGCGTGAATCCTTCTGAACCCGGATAAGCTTTAAATTCTAACCAAATTTGTTTTGAATCATAGAAGGTTTCCCAGGCGAGAGTTTGGGATTGGGTTTTCACCTGTTGTAAAGGAGGTGCCAGAAACGGTAGAATTTCCCAGAGGATTTGGCCTTTTAAACTTGAAGGGGAAAGGTTGAGAATTTGGGTTGTTGCAGGATTGAAGTAGAGGCAGTGTCCCTGGTGATCGAGGATCATAAACCCATCCGTAATTTGATCGAGAATCTTCATGACATCCACTGTCACAGGTTGAGTTTCCGTGAGTTTTGGGGTCATAGCCGTCATACCAATGGTTTTTTTCTGGCGTTTTTGACGTTGCCAAATTTTCGGGGTTAACGGTTCTGTGACGTCGGTTTTTCCTTGGGGAGACGGGGAAACAACCGATGGTGAAGTCTCCATCATCGTGATCAACACACCCCCCATGTCCCCCATTTCAGTCCAAACTGGACTATAAAAAACGGTAAAATCTGATTTTTCCCAATCAGAATTCTGGGTCTGTTTTAACAGTGACAGTGACGGATGCCATTGAGGTTGACCCGTTTGCCACACTTGTTGAATCGTTACACTCAGTTTATCCCAAAGCATCGACCGATAAACCCGTGCCGATTGTCCCAAGGTTCTGGGATGCTGGTGAGGTTTCAATAAACAACTGTAAGCAGGATTATAAATTTGAATCCAGTCCTGTCCCCAGATTAACAACATGGGAGCATCGGACTTTAACAACATTCTAATGGCTGTACAGAGGCTTCCCGACCAGGTTTCCATTGTTCCTAGGGGGTTTTGTGACCAATTGTAGGTCGAAATCAAAGCCCCGATTTCCCCACTACTCAATAAGACATCCTCTAGGTCAGAGGCTGAGGAACAATATTCAGGGTTAGCATTCGGTTGGCTCAAAGATGGTGTCATTCTAAGTTCGTTGCAAAACGGTATGTTTTGGGAAAGCAATAATCGGTCAAGAAAGTAGAGGGAATTAAAGTCATAACAGGTTAGGAAATAAAATGAAACATAGATTAGATTTGAGGGTTCACCGATTGAACATCCCCCTATAGAAAGAAAAATAAAATTAATTGCCCCTATTTTTCGTCTCTCCTAGGATAGAAATTGTTGAAAATTGCCTTCTAATTTTGAATTAGCTTAAAGGTCTAATTTGATCTTAGGTTCTCTCAAAAGATAGATTGAATCTGGGTCAGAATTGGGAGTATAACCAGAGAAGGTTCCGTTCGGAAGTTGAAGGTGGGGATCACGATGTTATCAAAGCAGTGCTCACCATTGAGTATTGAGAAATAATTGACCATGAATCATTGCAGAAGTGATTCAAACGGCGTTAGAATTATGATTTCGATTGATGAGAACTAACTCGACTTAATAACCATAAACTGACGGTTATTCCTGCTAATTCGGCTGCCATAGCATTAACCATAGCTTGCATGGCAATCAAATTAAATGGGGTAATAATAGAACCTGCATTTAAAACAGTTGTCCCTGGAACTGGACTTAGAATTTTTGAGCCGCCTGGAGGTAAAGTTAAGACTCTATACAGTAAACTTCCAACAATTGAAAACCCGACTAAAATCACACAAGCCATCCCAATTAGATTAACCACAATTCCTAACCACAGAGCCTGAATTACCTCGGCTTTAGCAGGTCGTTGCTGAGGGTCTTCTAATTGATGACCAATTTGAGTATATCGGTGACACCAATACATTGTGAAAATCAACGCAAATAAACATCCATATCCCAAAACCAGACCGACGGCAGAAATTTGATTATTAGAAGGAGAAGCAGGTCTTAAAAATAGAACAAAAATTAACAAAAATATAGGAATGACTGCCAATACGGATTGTATCCAAAATCCAATCCAACCTAAACGCCGAAAATCCTGAGCAATTTCATGAATACTTGGAGACGCTGATTCATAATTTGTATAGGGATCAACCATCTTAATTCTCCTCAATTAATAAGTTAACGGTTAACTGGTACATCTAACTCTAGGACTGTATTACTATTCTATTCATGATCTGATCCTTCCTTCTCCTCTTTCTCAACTTTCACCTGTGCTACCGAGCTTTCTCTTCCCCATTGATCGAATAAATCATTCAGTAATAATTCTTCAATCCAGGTTTTACTAATCACCGTTAAAGGTAAGGCTAAAACCAAACCTAAAACCCCGAAAAAGCTTGCAAAAAAGAGTTGGGCTGTTAAGGTAATTGCAGGTAAAAGATTAACCTGTTTTTGCATGATCAAGGGACTAAACCAATAGCTTTCTAAGTTTTGAATAATAATGTATAAAATGATAACAGCTAAGGCTTTCCAAGGAGCTTCTAATAAAGCAACAGAAACCGGAAAAATCACACTAGCAGTCGGCCCAATGTTGGGAACAAAGTTAAACACCCCCGCTAACAAAGCATGGGCAAAAACAAAGGGAACTCCTAAAATTAGTAAGCCAACCGCACTCAAAACCGCAACAAAGGTGGAGGTAATCACAATACCCCCCATCCATTGCAATAAGGTCGTTTCACATTTTGATAAAATAATATCAGCCCGATGTCGATAAAAGGAGGGAAATAAACGCACGAATCCTTGACGATAGGAACGGGGTTCTGCCAAGAACATCAAAGCAAAGATTAAGACTAAGAGAAATTGTAAAACGTTGGTAATGGAATTGGAGAAAAATGCAAAGAAATTACCCAAAAGTTGTTGAGCAAGTGGCCCAAATTGTTGGGCAATTTGAGTAATATTTGGAACTTCAACATCTAATTTAGGAGACCAACTGGGGGGATTTTCAATCAGTTGGTTAACCCAAAACCGAAATTTGTCATACCCGACTGGAAGGAGTTTGAGAAGTTCTTGAAACTGGTCTAAAAAGGGTGGCAAAACTACACTGACTAACACGACTCCAAAGATAGCAATTAAGCTTAAGGCGAGAAGAACTGCCCACCCTCGTTGCAAACCCAAACGTTGGATTTGACGCACTAAACTATTCATAGCAATCGACAGAACAACGGAGGTAAATAAAAGCAGTAAAATCTGTCGAAACTGCCATAAAATAATCAGGGCAATAATTAAACAAAGGAAGCCGATCCAATCTACCAGTTTCAAAATGTTAACTCCTGTTTCAAACCCTCAAGAATAAGGCACAAAGCCCCCGTGCTTTAGCCGGAGATATGGAAAAGGCTAAACTTAAATAGTAAACCCATCCAAGAAGGAAGATTTTAGACCTTTTTTCTCAGGAAAGGTTAGAAACGACAATTATAGCCAATATGCTACAGCCTCAACGTTTGAATTGGGAATGTTGTGAGACCAGAACAATTCATTCTGATGCCGTCAGAGTCGTTGCCATCAGTTGCGATGGTAAATTTCTGGCGAGTCGCAGTGATGATACGACCTTGCAACTGTCCAACCTAGAAACTCTCTCTGAACCCATCATACTCGCCCATAACCTTGGACGAGAATATCCCGGCTATGCCTTAGCCTTCAGTCCAAATTCTCCCATGCTGGCGGTTGAATCTGACAAAAATATTCAACTTTGGGATGTTCTCAGCCATCAAAGCCGGGTGTTGGACTTGGGGTTATCGGTACCGATTTGTTCCCTAGCTTTTAGCCCCAATGGTAAACTTCTGGCTGCGGGAAGTTTTGATGGGGTGATTGGGTTTTGGGATTTAACTTGTGATCAACGGCTTCAGGTGTTGAAAGCACATTCTTTTCCCATTTGGTCTTTAGCTTTTAGTCCTGATAGTTTGTTTTTAGCCAGTGGAAGTGGCGACGGAACCGTAGGATTATGGAGTTTAGATGGCCAACATTCTGATGCTTTGTTGGTTGGTCATTCGTTTCCGATTTGGTCAGTGGCTTTTAGTCCCGATGGTTTAACTTTAGCCAGTGGAAGTGAAGATCAAACGATTAAACTTTGGTGGCTGGAAATTGGTCAGGAATTAGCAACATTAGTGGGTCATTCCGGTGCGGTCAAATCCTTGGCTTTTTCTCCTGACAGTCAAATTTTAGTCAGTGGAAGTCAGGATCAAACATTGCGGCTGTGGCAAATTAGCTCAAGTTTACAAGTTGGAACATTATTAGAACCCATTGATATTTTGATCGCTCATCAAGATTCTGTTGAGACAGTGGCTTACAGTCCTTCCGAACCTTTAATGATTAGTGGAAGTAGGGATCAAACCATTAAAATATGGCGACTTGCGAGTTGAAAACAAGGTTTGAGTGCTGCTGTTTAAAGATCAACCTTGATCTGGGGATCTGACCAATATCTTCCTAAACAGCGTTTCACCCCTCCCCTCTCCCTCTTTTACAAGGATAGGGGAGAAGCATTTTAAACCTTAATTTTGAATAACCGTTAACCCATTTAAGGAGTCGAAATACTAGCAATGGAGCATCATGAATTGACCCCTGAAGCTAATTTTCAGTTATCATCCCAGACGGTTCATGTTTGGCACACCAACTTGAAGCGATCGCCTCAATCCTTACAATTTTATCAAACTCTTCTTTCCTCTGATGAACAAAAACGGGCAGAACGCTTTAAATTTGAAAAAGATCAACAAGCTTTTATCATTGCACGGGGAACCTTAAGAAAAATTCTTAGCCACTATTTAAACCTTCGACCCGAACAAATTAAATTTAAGTATAGTTCTAAAGGAAAACCCAGTTTAGATTTTAATCCGTTACCCCTGCATTTTAATTTGTCTCATGCTCATGGAAAAGCCATTTATGCGATCGCCTTGGAAAAAAATCTAGGAGTTGATATTGAATTTATTCGTGAAATTGAAGTTCTCTCTTTAGCCCAACGGTTTTTCTGTCATTCTGAATATCAATGGTTAAATGCTTTACCTTTAGACCAGCAAAAGTTAGCATTTTTTCGCCTCTGGACGTGCAAAGAAGCGTATTTAAAAGCAACCGGAGAAGGTTTAGTCGGGTTACAGGATATTGAAATTCAAACGCCTCTAGGTTCATCTCCACAAATTTTAAATATTTCTCAAAATTGGAGGTTACAAACGATTAAAACCGCAGAGAATTATGTAGCTACCTTAGCTATTGAGGGGATTCATTATGAGTTTAAAAATTGGCAATGGATTGAGGAATAATTGTTGAGTCTCGGATTCATCATGACAATATTGTATGAAAAAGGGTAAATCATTCGGTTACAAAGCATAGAATTTGACTGCTCCATTGAACAATGATATGAAGGGATTACTTAGGAAACAAAGTCAACTTTTTCTGTTGTTGAATCGGAATCTCAATAATAAATTCTGATCCTTCTTTAACTTTAGACACACACTTTAACTGACCGTGATGTCTTTCTACAATAATTTGATAGCTAATGGCTAAGCCTAAACCTGTTCCTTTTCCAACAGGTTTGGTTGTAAAGAAGGGATCAAATAATTTATTTTGAATGGCTTCAGTCATTCCAACACCATTATCAGAAATACGGATCATCACCTGTTCATTTTGAATCACTGCTGTTGTAATCGTAATTTGAGGTTGCCAAGAATGGAAGGGATTGACCGTTATTTCCTCCTCAGAATAGGCATAAAAAAGATCTTCATATTGAGCTAATTTTCGCTCATAAACTGCATCAATGGCGTTGGTTATTAAATTCATAAATACTTGATTGATTTGACCAGCATAGCATTCCACTAAGGGTAAATTTCCATAGTGTTTAATGATCTGAATCTTTTCTTGTCCGCCTGCTTCGGATAAGCGATTTTGCAAAATTAATAATGTATTATCTAAACCTTCATGTAAATTAACTTTTTTAACAGATGATTCATCTAACCGAGAAAAATTACGCAAAGATAAAACAATTTGTTGAATTCGACTCGCCCCAGCTTTCATCGAATTTAAAAGTTTAGGTAAATCCTGTCTCAAAAATTCTAAGTCAATGGTTTCAATCGCCTGTTGAATCTCTGGGTTGGGTTCAGAATAAGCTTGTTGATACCGTTCAACTAAAGTTAATAAATCCTCCATATATTGGGTCGCATAATTAACATTTCCATAAATAAAATTAATCGGATTATTAATTTCATGGGCGACACCTGCGACTAATTGACCTAAAGAAGACATCTTTTCCGTTTGAATTAAATGGGCTTGAGTTTGTTGTAATTTCTTTAAGGTTGTTTCTAATTCTAAGGTTTGAGCTTTGGCTAACGCTGCGGCTTCACGGGTTTGGTTATAAAGTTGAGCTTGATTAATTGCGATCGCCACTTGCGCCGTTACCGCCTGTAATAATTCAACTTCAGAATCAGTCCAACACCGAGGTTCATAATGATTTCCACAAATTAAAACACCAATTTCTCCCATTTGAGTTTGGATGGGAAGAGACAGTACAGATAATAAACCAAACTTTAGTAAAAATGATTGACTTTGAGAATCAGGAAGATGATCAATATGATCAATTCGTCCCATTTGTAAATGCAGATATTTTTCAGACCAAATTCCCACTTCTTCTAAAGAATAACGACCAATCAGATCAGGAATTGCTGGATCTTTAGCTTCCGCGACGATTTCCCAATAAGCCGGACTAGAATAAGATTGAGATAAGTTAGAGTAAGCTGAATTCAAACTTATTTCTTCATGACGATACCAACAAAAATAACAGCGATCAACCTTCATCAACTCCCAAACTTGCAAAACCGTTGTTTCTAAAATTGTTTTTAAATCTAAAGAATTGCGAATTTGATTGGCTAAATGGTTAATCAGTTTTTCCTGTTGGGCGAGTTGTCGAAATCGAGCTTCAGATTTTGCTAATAATTCTTCAGCTAATTTCCGTTCTGTAATATCTTCATAAGTTCCTAAGATTCCAACTACATTTCCTTCTAAATCATGAAGGGGAATTTTATTAGTCTCTATCCAACATTGTTGACCCTCAGCCGTTATGAATGTTTCAATAATTCGATAACGAGGCGTATTTTCTGCCATCACTTCTTGATCAATTCTTCGATAATATTCAATTTCTTCTAACCTCCAATGTAAATCATAATCTGTTTTTCCGATTAACTCTTCAGGAGACTGAAATCCCGCATCTAAAGCCACCTGTAAATTACATCCTTGATACACAGAATTACGATCTTTCCAAAAAATTCGTTGGGGAATGGTATCCATAATCAGTTTGAGCATTTGTTGGGATTGTTGCAGTGCTTCTTCTACCCGTTTACGATCATTAATATCAGTAATTGTACCAATATATCCTGTCACTTTTCCCCAGGGATCTTTCAGAGGAACCGCTTGACCTAATACCCAAATTCCGCTTTGATCGAGGGAATTTAAACGATATTCTGAAGAAAAGGGTTGTTGATTTTGAATCGCATTTAACCATTCTTTAACTAATCGTTCTCGATCATCCGGGTAAATGCCATCAACCCAACCTTGATTTAAGACATCTGATAGGTTCTGTCCCGTAATTTGACATCCATATTTATTTACATATAAACACCGTCCCGTTGCATCGGTTTCAAATAAACCCACCGGACAAGCTTGCATTAAGGTTTGATAATATTGCTGACTCGAATTTAAAACTTGATTAATTTCTTCCAGTTCTTGAGGACTGCGAAGTTGTAACAATTTAGGCATTAAAGGAATAACCGTAAAAGTGGTTAAAATTGAAATTAAAGCCGTCATTGCTTTGAATCCCCCTGATAAACCATAGAAAGGATACCAAAGACTTAAAATCTCTATTAAATGGTTTAATCCACAGAAAAAAAACAACCCAACGAATAGGAGAAAAACCTGGGAAACGGGTAAATTTTTGTGTTGATGCCCAAAATAAATCAAGGCGATGGGAATCGAAAAAAAAGACAGTGCAATCAACACATCAGAAACCAGATGAACCCCTATAAATTGAGACTGCCACAGGTAGAAAAAACCATGAGGCATCCCTGAAACTATTGCAACCAATTGTTGTGAAATCATCCCGGTCAAGTTCATGAAAATTTTGAATTTTATTCACTCAGAAAGACACGATAAAATATTTAATTTAGCTTCAAAAAAAAGCAGAATTAATAATTGATAATCAACTCAACAGTAACGGGTGATGATCCTGTATAGAGCAAAAAACCGCTTTAGCCTCTATAATAGTAAGTTTGATACAATTCCCCGATTTAGGCTTCAGTATGACCACAGAACTCCAAACTGAAATTCAAGCGGAGGTTGAACGACGTCGCAACTTTGCGATTATTTCTCACCCTGATGCTGGAAAAACCACCCTGACTGAAAAATTACTCCTCTACGGAGGTGCAATTCATGAAGCAGGGGCGGTTAAAGTACGGAAGGCTCAACGTCATGCAACCTCAGACTGGATGGCAATGGAGCAGCAACGGGGAATTTCGATTACCTCAACCGTTTTGCAGTTTGAGTATAACAATTGTCAGATTAATCTGCTAGATACACCCGGACACCAAGATTTTAGTGAAGATACCTATCGTACCTTAGCTGCGGCTGATAATGCGGTAATGTTAGAAGATGCGGCGAAGGGATTAGAACCGCAAACTCGCAAACTGTTTGAAGTTTGTAAAATGCGGAGTTTGCCGATTTTTACCTTTATTAATAAAATGGATCGTCCGGGTCGAGAACCCTTAGAATTACTAGATGAAATTGAGAAAGAATTAGAGTTAAAAACCTATCCGGTTAATTGGCCAATTGGCATGGGCGATCGCTTTAAAGGAGTGTATGATCGACGTCAAAAACAAATTCATTTATTTGAACGCAGTGCCCATGGCAGTCGAGAAGCGTTAGATACGGTTTTAAATTTAGGTGATCCCCGCATTGAAGATTTCTTAGAGCCGGATCTTTATTATCAATTAAAAGAAGAATTAGAACTCCTTGAAGAATTGGGTTCAGAATTAGATTTACAGCAAATTCATGCTGGCAAAATGACCCCGGTTTTCTTCGGAAGTGCGATGACGAATTTTGGGGTGCAATTGTTCTTAGATTCCTTCTTAGAATATGCCTTAAAACCCGGTTATCACCTGAGTACAGCCGGAGATATGCCCCCAGAATATCCTGAATTTACAGGCTTTGTTTTTAAGCTACAAGCTAATATGGATGCCAAGCATCGAGATCGGGTGGCTTTTGTGCGAGTGTGTACCGGAAAATTTGAAAAGGATATGACCGTTAATCATGCTCGCACGGGAAAAGTGATCCGTCTTTCTCGTCCGCAAAAATTATTTGCTCAAGAACGACAATCGATTGAAATTGCCTATCCTGGGGATGTAATTGGATTAAATAATCCGGGGGTTTTTGCCATTGGCGATACGATTTATATGGGTCAAAAATTAGAATATGAAGGGATTCCTTGTTTCAGTCCTGAATTATTTGCCTATTTGAAAAATCCTAATCCTTCTAAGTTTAAACAATTCCATAAAGGGGTTTTGGAATTGCGGGAAGAAGGAGCGATACAAATTATGTTTTCCGCCGATGAATCGAAACGTGATCCGATTTTAGCGGCTGTAGGTCAACTGCAATTTGAAGTCGTTCAATTTAGGCTTAAAAATGAATATGGGGTGGAAACGTTATTAGAGCCTTTACCTTATAGTATTGCTCGTTGGGTGACAGGCGGTTGGGAGGTTTTAAACCAAATCGGACGAATTTTTAATGCCGCTATTGTTAAAGATAGTTGGAATCGTCCGGTGTTATTGTTTAAAAATGAATGGAATTGTCGTCAAGCTGAAGGAGATCATCCCGCTTTAAAACTCAGTTCAATTGCTCCTGTTGTTTCCGTTCAAAATTTTGCATCGGAAGAGGAAGAATAAGATCAGTGGAACAGGCATCTTGCCTGTTATTGATTGCTGGTTATTGCCTGTTCCGATCCGAGAATGAACTTTTTTATTGATCTTTTTTTGACACAAAACGAGGCACAGTATCAAGTTTGATCAATTAAGCATCCGGTTCAGATTTTGATTCACCAAATAAAGTATTATAGGTAAAAGCAGCAGCAATTCCTCCTACAATGGGAGCCACCCAAAATAACCATAATTGCTGAATTGCCCAACCCCCCACAAATAATGCGGGGCCAGTGCTCCGGGCTGGATTAACAGAAACATTCGTAACCGGAATTCCGATTAAGTGAATTAAGGTTAATCCTAAACCAATGGCAATGGGGGCAAATCCTTGAGGTGCACGGCGATCTGTTGATCCCATAATCACCATTAAGAACATAAAGGTTAAGACAATTTCATGCAGCAATGCGGGAAATAATCCGTAACCGCCCGGAGAATGTTCGCCATATCCATTGCTTGCAAAGGGGTTAGAACCACTTTTAAACGCTACTGGATCAAATCCAGCTTTTCCACTGACAATTAAATACAGCACTAAAGATGCGACAATAGCTCCAGCCACTTGAGCCACAATATACAAAGCTAAGTCTTTGCCTCCAGAGAAGCGTTTACCTGCCCATAATCCGAAGGAAACCGCCGGATTAAGATGGCAACCGGAAATATGACCAATGGCATAGGCCATGGTTAAAACGGTTAACCCAAAGGCAAAGGCAACCCCAGTAAATCCAATCCCCAGGGGATTAGTCGTGGCATCTGGAAATGCAGCCGCAAAAACAGCAGCCCCACATCCTCCAAAAACGAGCCAAAATGTTCCAATAAATTCTGCAAGACAACGCTTAGTCAGTGGCATGATTTAACCTCTTAAAGACAACCTAGCGAAGCATCTATCTTAAAATAGATATTTGTCAATGCCACCTATCATAAGGTTTAAATATCTAGGTCTTCTATGTAGCAAACTCAACAAAAATTAATCAAACATTAAATAAATTTAAAGAAAAGATTAAAAAATCCTTATTTTTCTAAAAATTCAGTTATAGTGCTACGCGCAAGGGAACAGGGAACAGCTTAACTGGGAACAGTAAGAATTGAAAGGGTTTTAGAGTTTAAAAATGTCCTAACCGTCATCCGTAGCGCTATATTGTGGATGGATTTACCCTTAATTAACTTTTTTAAATATAGGGGGGTGAATCAGTTTAGCTGACTCACCCCCTATCGAATGTAAATTTTACCGAATTTAGGACACTAGAACTTGAGTTGAAAGTTGGGCTTTTTGAGCTTTATATTCGGCTAACTGTCGTTCAATTTCTGTTTTAACAATTTGCCGATATTCTAAGAAATGTTCATTATGGGCGCATAAGGTTAAATAATGTTCCCAAACCCCAGGATTTTGTTTGATAATGCTGAACAAATATAACCAAAATTTCCATCGAGTTTTCCGTTTAAATCCTTGTCGCCAAATCACAATTGCTAAGGCTTTTAAATCAACTAAACTGGGAAATTTAGCGGGAGGATGACATTGAGGTGCACCTAATTTTAAGAAACAGCGATAAGTTCGTTCTAAATACCGTTCAGGATCATAAAGTTGCCAGAAGGTTTCAATATATTCTTCGGCAATTTCTTCAACGGGACGAGTCGGAATAAAGTTAATTAAGGTGGTTTGGTTAATATCAAACTTTTTGGGATTAATTAACCGTCCTTCTGTTTCTAAACGATTCCATAACGCCGTATTCGGTAAGGCTTGTAACATACTAAATAAAGCAGTCGGAATGGCGGCTTGTTCTACAAAGTCAATAATTCGAGAACCTGCACCCGGTTTTTCCCCATCAAACCCTAAAATAAATCCTGCCATTGGACGTAACCCCGCGCGGATAATTTTATCAACGGCTTCTAATAAGGGACTGCGGTTATTTTGATATTTTTTGGTGAGTTCTAAACTACTGGTATCGGGGGTTTCAATCCCTAAAAACACCGCATCAAAATTACATTGTACCATCAATTCCATTAATTCGGCATCATCGGCTAAGTCTACAGAAGCTTCTGTATTAAACCGGAAGGGATATTGATGTTCGGCTTGCCAAACTTTCAGGGCTTTTAACAATAACTTGACATTGCGTTTATTGCCAATAAAATTATCATCCACCATGAACACGCCCCGTCGCCATCCCAGTTCATAGAGATAATCTAATTCCTTTAATAATTGTTCAGGGGTTTTGGTGCGGGGTTTTCGACCATACAATACAATAATGTCGCAGAATTCACATTGAAACGGACATCCTCGTGAAAACTGCACGGACATGGAATCATAAGCGTCTAATTCTAATAAGTCATAACGGGGAATTGGAGTTGAGGTAACATCGGGTTTTTCGGTTGTTCTAAATACCCCGGAAGTTTCGCCTCTCTCAATGGCTTCAACAAACAAAGGAAGGGTGATTTCTCCTTCATCTAAAATCAGAAAATCTGCCCCAGCACTTTCAATTTCATGGGGAACAGACGTGGGGTAGGGGCCACCAACTGCGACTAATTTTCCGCGTTTTTTTGCTTCTTGAATTTGAGCGATAAAATCCGATTTCTGGACAATCATTCCCGAAAGAATGACTAATTCTGCCCAGTTCCATTCCGCTTCTGTTACAGTCGTAATATTGCGATCAACCAGTTTAAATTCCCAAGTTTGAGGCAATATGGCTGCGACGGTGATTAATCCCAAGGGGGGTAATAAGACTTTACGATTGACTAATTCAAGAATTTTTTCATACGACCAAAACGTAGGAGGAAATTCAGGATAAATTAATAATGTTTTCATGGAAAAAAGGGTAATTGTGAGTTAAAATGTTAACGTAGGATCTCAATTTGCTAAATTCTCCCTGACCCATCCTCCTTGGGTAGCCGAGTGAGTCTGTCCGCGCTATCATAACAAACGTTAACATTTCACCAAATCATACAAGGTTATTACCACTATGGCCGTTCAAGTCGGAGATATGGCTCCTGATTTTACCTTAACTTCGCAAACGGGCGAATCAGTTAGTCTCAAGGATTTCCAGGGGAAAAAATCCGTTGTCCTTTATTTTTATCCCAAAGACGATACTCCCGGTTGTACAAAGGAAGCTTGCGCGTTTCGAGATAGTTATCAAGTCTTTAAAGAGGCAGGTGCAGAAGTAATTGGGATTAGTTCCGACACGACCCAATCCCATCAACAGTTTGTCAAAAAATACGATCTTCCCTTTATTTTATTGAGCGATACGGAAAATAAAGTCCGTCAACTTTATGGAGTTCCGGCGACCCTATGGATTCTCCCCGGTCGTGTCACCTATGTTATTGATCAAGAGGGTGTGGTGCGACATTTATTTGACTCGATGTTAGAGTTCCAGCGTCACGTTGAGGAAGCTTTAACTACCCTGAAAACCATTTCGGTTTCTTAAGCTTCAATCCCCAAGACTAGCGATCGCTTTGAGTTGATGAATATAGACAATCAAAACAGCCTCACCCACTTCCGGCAAGAGTTATCTCGAACTTTACCCCGACTTGCCTACTTAGTCCCTCAGTTTATGCTGGCTGTGGGCTTTGGCTATTTATTCAATGAGTTGCACATTCCTGTCCCATGGTTGATTGGCCCGATGATAGCTGGCATCTTTTATGCCGCATTTCACGGTAAACCCCAACCTTTACCCTCGATCTTTTTTATTGTGGGTCAAGCAATTGTGGCGATCGCAACAGCTACCGGGTTTTCCCTCCAGACTTTAGGGTTAATGAAAACCTACGCTTTTCCCCTGATGATTTGTATTGTGATTACTGGGGGAATGAGTGTCTTGAATGGCTATTTATTAGGGCGCTGGGGGAATCTTGATCGGGCGACGGGGTTCTTAAGTTGTGTTCCTGGGGCGAGTTACAGTTTAATTGCCATGGGTGAGGCAATGGGGGCAGATGCGATCGCGGTTGCCTTATTACAATATCTGCGAATTTTATTAGTTGCTGTTCTTGTTCCTACCCTTGTCGGTT
Source organism: Planktothrix sp. (assembly GCF_046067725.1). Classification (NCBI taxonomy): domain Bacteria; kingdom Bacillati; phylum Cyanobacteriota; class Cyanophyceae; order Oscillatoriales; family Microcoleaceae; genus Planktothrix; species Planktothrix sp. Next base: position 11,480 of record NZ_JBJUDF010000220.1, on the reverse strand, counting down.
ACTGGTTTTCAGGGGAGGTGATGGTTCATTCTCTCGTCTCCGTCTCTACTCAAAATACACCGAGTTTACCTCTTGTTTTCAACCTTTCCCTGTTAGTCATTGGCGGCGGATTAGGCATTGTTTTAGGGGAAAAATTACGCCTGCCTTCCTCCTTATTCTTTGGGCCGTTTTTAATCAGTTTAATTCTCTTCTGGACACTGCCTTATTCTATTCAAGTACCTCCCTTGGTTTTTACCATTGGGTTATTATTTGTCGGGTTTTCCATTGGATTAAAATTTGATTGGAATAATGCCAAGAAACTGTGGAAAGCAGTTTTAATCGAAATTGTTTTAGTTCTAATTTTAATTCTTTTGTGTTTAGGAGCCGGTTATATTTTTCACCAAATTACTCAAGTTGATACCATGACGGCTATCTTGGGTTCAACACCCGGAGGTATTACCGCCATGATCGCAACCGTAATTCAACTGGGTGGAGACGCTGGAATAGTCTTAGCGATGCAAATGACTCGAATGTTATTAATATTATTAATTAGCCCTTGGTTTGGCAATCTATTGATTAAAAATCCGAAACCCATTTAACGAGAATTATATAAGTATTTTAAATATTTATAGCTATATAATTTTATTTTTCAAAATAATGTCAGCAAATTCCAATATTTTATTGAAAATAATTATCAAATGGTTGACGAGATTATAGCGGTTCTGGTACAATCAGGAAAACACCGCCCAAGGGATTATTGTGTCTATTGCCCAAAATTAAGTCTGAAACCCTTATACTTTCGTAAAATCTTTTGAGTTTCACCCCAAATTGTGACTCTGCGATGCTCGAATTTTAGACAAAAACGATCACCCCAAAAATAGGGGGATTGACAAAATGCACAATTTATGCAGGCATCCCTAAAATCCCTCCTTTCGTAAAAATTTGTGTCTGAATTACTACAACAAACAGAATTCTACTTAAAACAACAAGTTTCACCCTATGCCAATCAAATTGATGGGTGTTCAAAATCCCTACATCAAGCCTTAAATGGATTAGGAGAATTAGGAATTTTAGGATTAAGAATTCCCCAACGTTGGGGAGGGCCACAACTCGATGCAGAAACCTTTTTTAAATTCCAAGAATTAATCGCCCGTTATTCAGGAGCGTTAGCGTTTTTACAAACCCAACATCAAAGTGCTGCTGGGATGTTAATTCAAAGTTCTAATGCTCAATTACAAGCAGAATATTTACCCCGCATGAGTCATGGAATAGCTAAAATAGGAGTCGGGTTTTCCCACTTAAGACGATTAGGAAATCCTTCAATAACTGCTATTCCGGTAACGGGAGGCTATCAACTCAATGGTATTGTTCCTTGGGTAACGGGATGGGGAATTTTTGAAGAATTTATAGTCGCAGCCACCTTACCGGATGGTCAATCTGTTTGGGGGTTAGTCCCCTTTTCAGAACAAAAAATAGGAGAAAGTAAAATAGCATTAAGTTTTCCCATGTTACTCTGTGCTATGACTTCTACTAATACGGTAACAGCCACCTTGACCCAATGGTTTTTACCTCAAGAAAAAGTTATTTCTATTCATCCTGTTGGTTGGATACAAAATAACGATAAAACCAAAGTTTTACACGCTAGTTTTTTAGCGTTCGGTTGTGCGAGAGCCGGATTAGATATTGTGGAAACTGCCTTTTACAAAACCGAACTTTCTTTTATTCAAGAAGCTTTTAATGCCTTAAATCAAGAACTGAATCAATGTCGCTCTCAAATCTTTTGGGTTCAAAACAATCCCCAAACTTTGAAGAATTCCGAAAAATATAAACTGCGCGCCTGGGCGATAGAATTAGCCATGCGTTGTGCCCATGCTGCGGTCACGGTCTCCAGTGGTGCGGCAAATTTAAACAGCCATTCCGCCCAGAGAATCTATCGAGAAGCGTTAGTTTTTACGGTTTCAGGTCAAACAACCGAATTAATGGTTGCTACATTAGAACGAATTAAGAACTGTAGAGAAATAGACTGAGATGAATCTTTCTAAATAGTTGTGATATAATGCTGTAAAAATCATTAATCAATAGATTAATTGAAATCCATGTCACCTCCTCAAGAACCTCTCCCCTTTGGAGTGATATTACCACCCACCCAAGATGAACTTCCTTTTGACGATGGAGTCCCCATGGAAACCCAGCGCCATAAACTGCAAATGGATTTACTGATTGATCAGTTAATTCCTTGGTTAGAACAACGGGAAGAGGGTTATGTGGGTGGGAATATGTTCCTCTATTTTAGTTTAGCCCAAGTGCGGAACCAAGACTTCAAAGGCCCGGATTTTTTTGCAGTATTAGGTGTTCCCAAAAAAGAACGAAAAAGCTGGGTTGTTTGGGAAGAAGGAAAAGCCCCGGATGTGATTATTGAACTATTATCACCCAGTACCGCGACTGAAGATAAAACCAAGAAAAAACTCATCTATCAAAATCAAGTTCGAGTTCCTGAATATTTCTGGTTTGATCCTTTTAATCCTGATGACTGGGCTGGCTTTACCTTAATTAATGGTAGTTATGAACCCATCTTTCCTGATCAATTCAATCAGCTATTTAGTCAACAATTAGACTTATCATTACTGCGATGGTCAGGTGTTTACAAGACAGTTGAAACAGTATGGTTAAGATGGGCAACTTCCGAGGGTGAAATTCTGCCTACAGTTGATGAATTATCTGCACAAAAAGCCCAGGAAGCTCAACGCCAAGCTCAAGAAGCTCAACAACGTTCCCAAGAGTTAGAAATTTTACTCAACCGCTACCGTCAACAATTCGGTGAATTACCCGAATCCGGTTCTGATCACTTTTGAGAACAAACAGGGTATTCTGAAAATAGGTGATTAAAGTTAGCTGATTAAGAAACCGAGGAAGGTATTAACAATGAATCCCGCCGAAAAGCAATCTTTAGAAAGGCAATATGGGACACAGCGGATGCGCCGACTGGAACGCTCGAAGAAGATACAAAAAATTGTGCTTCTTCTATCAATGGTGTCTTTTTTGGGAACCAGTATCTTTGGGTTAGGAAAAGTTTTTAAAGGTATTTTTGATCCCCAACCCCAACCTACTCAACCCACAGAAGAACAATCAGCAATCACTTTATTAACGAAACAAGAAAAAGGCTATGAAACTGTACTCAAACGAGAACCTAATAACCCAACAGCGTTGGAAGGGTTACTCAAGGTTCGACTAGAACAAAATAATATTCAAGGTGCTATTGAACCGTTAGAAAAATTAGTAAAATTATATCCTGAGCGTCAAGATTATCAACAGTTATTAGCTCAATTAAAACCAGCCAATCAAAAATAAATCCAGTAAGGATTATTTTACAGCCGTTATGATCGTTAATACTGTAACATCTCGATGGGTTGATTTGGAACTTTTAGAAAATTTAGAAACCTACTTTAAGCAACGGGGTTTAGCAAAATGAAAATGTGCTTTATAAACACATATTAGCCAGTTAATTAATTGCGGTAACTGGTTACGGATATTCAAAATAAAAAATATAGTTGATGTAGATTTGGAGGATTAAATAATGTTTGATCAAAATTCAAGTTTAAATTCTATAATCTTTCCTGAAATTAAAAACGATGAGTTTTATGATTATATTCAAAAAATTGCTCAGGAAGAAAATCTAAAATTTATTTTAGAGATCGGTTCATCATCAGGCGAAGGTAGTACAGAAGCTTTTGTCACAGGAATTCGGAATAATCCAAACCGACCCAATTTATTTTGTATGGAAGTTTCTCAAATACGGTTTGAGCAATTAAAAAAGAGATATGAAAAAGACGAGTTTGTTAAATGTTATAATGTCTCCTCTGTTTCTTTAGAAAAATTTCCTGATGAAACCGAGGTTATTAATTTTTATAATCAACAAGAAACTGGATTAAATTATTATCCTGTAGAGCAAGTTTTGGACTGGCTTAAACAAGATATTGAATATGTTCAAGCGTCTCAGGTTGAAACTAATGGGATAGAAAAAATAAAACAAGAATATAATATAGATTATTTTGATATTGTTTTGATCGATGGTTCGGAATTTACAGGAACCAGTGAGTTGAGAGAAGTATACGGTGCAAAAATTATTTTATTAGATGATATTAACACTTTTAAAAACTATAATAACTATCATCAACTCATAGATGATCCTCAATATACTCTTGTTGCTAAGAATCATAATCTTCGCAATGGATATGCTATTTTCAGAAAAAAAATGTTTTCTTTTGAAACTGAAAAATCCGAACAATTACTGATCCAAAAAATAGTCAATTCAGGAATGACTGTTTTTGATGTCGGAGCTAATCTTGGAGATTATTCTATATTATGCAGTCAACGGGTAGGCAATTCAGGAAAAGTATATTCCTTTGAACCAACTTCTAACACCTTTCAAAATTTAGTAAGGCGATTAGAAGAAAATAAATGTCATAATGTTTATGCTCATCAAAAAGTTGTCTTTTCAGCTAATCAATCGATTGAATTTAATGAATTTCCCGATGAATATTCTGTATGGAATAGCATTGGTATTCCTCGAATGCCTGACCCTAATAACAGTAGAGAATATGTTCCTATTGTTAGAACAGAAGTTTTAGAAGCCATTACTCTTGACTCATTTTGCCAAAAAAATAACATCCAACTCATAGATTATTTAAAAATTGATGTAGAAGGTGCAGAAAGTGATGTTCTGCTAGGTGCTAATGATTTATTGAGAAATCAATCTATTCGATTTATCCAATTTGAAATTTCTCAAAAAATGCTAGAAGGATTAAACCGTAATGCTCAAACTGTGTTTGATCTGTTAATTGAAAACGCCTATGAGTGTCATCGCATTCAAGGAAACGGAGAAATCGGTGAGCAGGTTACGGGTTCTAACTCTTTCTATGAAAATTATATTGCTTTTCCACAACTACCGATTCATTTCTTTACTATTGTTTTAAATGGTGAACCGTTTATTCAGTATCATATTGATATTTTTAACCAGTTAAATTTTAAATGGCACTGGCATATTATTGAAGGAGTTGCTGACTTAAAACATGATACTTCTTGGAGCTTAAAACTGGGAGGTAAACTAACAGATCAGTTTCATAAACAGGGACGAAGTAAAGATGGAACGTCAGAGTATTTAGATAAACTGGCTCAACAATATCCAGACAATATTACAATTTACCGCAAACCAGAAGGTATTTTTTGGGATGGGAAAAAAGAAATGGTAAATGCTCCTCTCCCTAATATCCAAGAAGAATGTTTATTATGGCAAATTGATGTCGATGAACTCTGGACAGTAGAACAAATCCATACCGCGCGTCAAACCTTTGTTAATCATCCTGAAAAAACCGCAGCGTTTTACTGGTGTTGGTATTTTGTGGGAGAAAATTTACTGATCAGCACTCGTAATTGCTATACACAAAATCCTCAACAAGATTGGTTAAGAACTTGGCGATTTAAACCGGGCATGGTTTGGGCTGCCCATGAACCGCCGATTTTAGTAGAAACTTTACCCGATGGTCAACAGCAAAATGTAGCAGCCGTTAATCCTTTTTTACATCATGAAACTGAACAAAAAGGCTTAGTCTTTCAACATTTTGCCTATATTATGCCAGAACAATTGCAATTTAAAGAAGAATATTATGGCTATCAAAATGCACTAGCACAATGGCAGAATTTACAATCCGCCACTCAATTTCCTGTATTTCTGCGGGAGTATTTTGCTTGGGTACAAGATCAAACTCAAGTCAATACTGCAACAGCCTATGGTATAACTCCGATTGTTTATCGAGACCGTCAGACAGAAACTTGGAAATTTCGGAAGCTTGAAGGTTCAAAAACTTTACCTTCACATTACGAACAATTATCACCTAAAATCTTGATTGATGGTGTGTTTTTCCAAATGTATAATACCGGAATTGCAAGGGTTTGGCGTTCCTTATTTGAGGAATGGGCCAATAACGGTTTTGGTCGTCATCTCGTAATTTTAGATCGCAACGGAACTATCCCCAAAATACCTGGGCTTTGGTATCGGACAATCCCTGCTTATGACTATGCAAACACCGCTAATGATCGGCAAATTCTTCAGCAGGTTTGTGATGAAGAAGGAGCAGATTTATTTATCTCAACTTACTACACGACTCCCATTTCAACCCCCTCAGTATTTATGGCTTATGACATGATTCCTGAAGTTTTGGGTGGAAATCTTAACGAGCCGATGTGGCGAGAAAAACATCATGGCATCCGTCATGGGTCAGCTTATATAGCGATTTCAGAAAATACAGCAACTGATTTGGTCAAATATTTTCCAGAGATTAATGCACCTGTAACTGTTGCTCACTGCGGTATTTCAAGTGTTTTTTCTCCAGCAACAGCCGAAGAAATTCATCAATTTAAAATTAAGTATGGAATTCAAAAACCTTACTTTCTCTTAGTCGGAGCAGGCAGTAACTATAAAAATGCCATTTTATTTTTTCAAGCTTTTTCCCAACTCCAAAGTAAACAAGGCTTTGACATTGTGACAACAGGTAGTGGCTATCTACTGGCTGAACAGTACCGAGCTTTTACTTCAGGTTGTGTTGTTCATCCCCTACAACTCTCCGATGATGAACTCAGACTCGCTTATTCAGGAGCAACGGCACTGGTTTACCCCTCCAAATACGAAGGGTTTGGAATGCCTGTAGCAGAAGCTTTAGCTTGCGGTTGTCCAGTAATTACTTGTCCCAATGCTTCACTTCCAGAAGTTGCTGGAGAAGCTGCAATTTACGTCAATGACGATGATATTAATGAACTCGCTAATGCTCTTTGTGAGGTGCAAAAACCCCAAGTTCGTCAGAAATTAATTCAGGCTGGGCTACAACAATCGAAAAAGTTTTCATGGTCAAATATGGGGAATGTTGTTAGTCAGGCGTTAATCAATGCAACGTTGCTGCGTTTACCCTTAAAAACAACAAATCTTATTATTTTTCCAGATTGGAATCAGCCCGAAGAAATACTATATGCTGAATTAGCAGATGTGATTCGAGAAATTGCCTCTCATCCGAACAAGCATCAGATTACATTACTGATTGATCATCACCCTCTAACAGATGAAGAGGCGAATTTAACCTTATCTAGTGTGATTATGAATCTACTGATGGAAGAAAATGTAGAGCTTGATGAAAGTTTAACTATTGCTTTCATCGGGAACATCAGTTCAGCCCAGTGGTCAGCTTTACATTCTCGTCTGCAAGGTCGAATTATCTTAGAACATGAAAATCAAGAAGCCTTGCTCCAAGTTCAGGGAGAAAAGCTCAGTTCTTATTCTTTAACCCAAGTCAGAAATTTATCCTTGCCATTGAAAACTGATGATTGATCATAATCAACCTTAAAATTTATTCATCAATGAGGAGTTTTCTGATGAACATTAATCAACACTTGATTTTAAAGCGACCTGTATTTTTTTACCTTTATGAAGACAGCTTTTCCCATTTAAGTATTTGTTTGGCAGAAGGCTTTAAAGAACTAGGAGTACCTTTTTATTCTAATATTAATTATTGGAAGCTTTCTGAGCATCCTGATGAATATTTATTTGAGCATAACCCTGAGATCACTCCTGATGACTGCTCTATTGTTGTCTTAGACACAAAATGGCTACATAGTAAAGGTGATTTTCCTGAAAACTTTTTTCACCCAGGTAGACAATACATAACAGTTTACCTAGATGAGATGGATGGTTTAACCATTTGGAATCCACCATTAGAACAGTTTGACCTACGATTTAGAACTCACTATAATAAAAGGTCAAAACATCCTGAAAACTGCGTTTCTTGGGTTTTTGGTTTGTCAAACCGCATCATTGAACAAACTCAAGACTACCCTCAATTTCAAGAACGACAGTCTTCTATCATCTTTAACTTTAGAGTAGAGCAAGATCAGATAATAACAACGAGAAGTTGGTTCAAATTTGAAGCTGGGTTTTCATTTTTAAATAGCGGATTATTGGTCTTTGAAAATCCCGTCCGACGGATCTCAAAACAACAGATTATTCCTCTCTTTCAACGAGTTCTTAATATTGATGATCGAATAGATCAATTTGATCAACCGCCTTCTGATAGCTACCATGCCTTGCAGTGGGAACAAACAGGAAAAAGGCATCATCCTCAATATTACAAGCGATTAAAAGAATCAGTGGCTTGTGCTGGTTTTGCAGGCTGTGTTATTCCCTATAATAACTCAGGAGAATTCTTAGTAGAATGGTGGGATAGTTGGAGATTTTGGGAATCTTTAGCTGCTGGATGTGTTACTTTCCATGTAGACTTTGATAAATATGGTATTGATCTGCCTGTTATCCCCGAAAATTGGCGACATTATATTGGGATTGATTTAGAACATCCACAAGACACGATTGATCGAATTATCAGTGAACCCAATATTTTAGAGCAAATTTCTACTGAAGGACGCCAGTGGGCTATCAATCATTACAGCCCAGTTCCGACAGCATTACGATTTTTAGAAACGATTTCTGCATATCAAAACGCCAAAAATGGTTTTTTTGAAACGTCTCAGCAGTCCTTAGAGCAAACGATTAATTTACCTTTAAGGAAAATTAATCTTGTTATTTTCCCCGATTGGTCTCTACCTGAACGCTCTTTAAGTTTAGAGCTAAAACAGATACTTCAAACCCTCGCCAATCACCCGGATGCTCTGGACATCACATTATTACTGGATAATCGAAATAAAACGGATGAAGAAGCTAATTTAATTTTATCGAGTGTGGTGATGGATCTTTTAATGGAGGGGGAAGTTTCTCTTGGATCGGAACACTTAGAAATTACGTTGATTGGTCAAGGAAATTCTAACCAATGGTCAGTTTTACTTCCTAGACTTTTGGGTCGGATTCAATTAGAAAATGAAGACCAAACAGCGATCGCAGAAAGTAAAGCTGACCAACTCCCCTGCTATTCCCTGGATTGTTTAAACTGGTAATTTTAGATTAATGAATAGATCTAAGTATAGCAGGGTTTTTGTCAACTAATGGCTGTCTAAATATCGTTGCCACATTTGTTCATAAGCTTTTTCCATTTCAACTGTAAATTGTTTAGCATTCCACAAAGGTGCAGTTTGCCGATTTTTTTTCAATTTCCACGAAATATGTTGGCGTAAATGTTCATCAGTTCCTAACTTAATACCCCAATCTAGATATTCTTGATCTGTCCAGGCAATCCCTTCGGTAATCCCGGCATTGATCATCATTCCGTAGCTATTGCGACTCGAAAACTGTTCACCCACTCGTGCAACTAAAGGAATTCCCATCCACAATGTTTCCATTGTTGTTGTTGCACCATTATAATGATAAGTATCCAAGACAACATCTACAATGCCTAAATTAGCACGATGGATTTCTTCTGTTGCCACTCCGGGTAAAAATCGCAAGCGATCTGGATTCACACCTTCCTGTTCTGCAATATCAATGAAGAATCTGTTTAATGATTCCTCAGAACCCCAACCTTTAATAATAAAGTAGCTATTGGGTACTTCCTTGATAATTTTCATGTGTAAATGCGCGGTTTGAGGATTATGTTTAAATCCCCGTTGACCACTATAAAAAACCACTGCATCCGTTGGAATATTTAATTGATCCCGTCTCAGAGTAGGAACCCCTACATCAAATCCATCAATAGCAATATAGGTTTGAGGAAGACGCCAAATTGTTTCTTGATAGTATTCCTGTGCAGACTTTGGTAAAACATAAGGATCAGCAATAAAATAATCTATAGCAGGAACTCCTGATGCGTCCCAACCCAACCAAGTCACTTGAATGGGAGCAGGCTTGAGAGACATAAATCCACACGTGCTATTCAAGGTGATACTATCAAGATCAACTAAAATATCAATCTCATCTTCATAGATTTGTTCTGCAACTTCTAAACCTCCTAGTCCTACTTTATAAGCTTTTGAAACTTGATTAATGTACCAACCTTCTAAGGAATCCGATGTTTCTTTAGGGCCAATAATATAAGCATAAAGCTCAAAATTTTCTCGATTATGATATTGAAATAATCCTCGTGCTAACCAGCCAACCGAATGTTTTCTTAAGCAATGGGAAATATATCCAATTTTTAGCTTTTTAGATGAGTGTTGTCGAGAAGTTGATCTGGCTCGCTGGCGATATCGCTCCACTTCTTCAGCGCAGTCAATTTCAATATTAGTTTGGCAGAATCGTGACAAACGGTTACGAAGCTGGGCATTTTCTTGGGGCTTATCCTGAATATAATTGAAAAAGAATGTTGCATTATATAAACGAAGAATGTGAGCACCTGAACCCAGATTAGTTGGATATTCTTCGAGTAACTTTTCAATGAGATGTTTATGCTCTTTAATTCTTGATTCTGCTTCCTCCCAATAGCCACCTGCACTCATTAAGCCTCGTAAAATCATGTGATTATCAAAGATTTTTTCTGGCAAGTGCGTAACTAAAGAATAAGCTAATTTAGCGGATTCAATTGCTTTAGTATGTTCACTAATCTCTGCATAGAATGAAGAAATAGCTCGTAAAAGTTCAGGTTCTAAGGGAGCAATGCGTAATCCTAACTCAATAAACTTAATTGCCCATCTTTGTTGACCCCTAAGATAGGCTGTGTCATAAACAAATTTGAGCAAAATCGGAATTAAATCATTGGGGTTGGGGATATGGGCTAAACAAGCCTCAGTCAATGTTAATGTTGCCGGATGTAGAGGAATATAATCGAGAATTTTAGGCAATAGTTCAAGTAACTGCTGAGTATCTACTTCACTCGCTGGTTCTTCATTTAAAAGATCAATCAACCCTAAAGAAGTTAGTTCTTCGCCAACATCCATCTTCAAATGGATCGAAAGTTCAATCACATGAAAGAGATTGATAATATCGGAAGGGTTAAGCTCTCGAATATGTTGCCGAATTGCCCAAGCTACAGAATAGTCCTCTAAGGTTTCTCTTCGTTGCGCTTCATTCTCTAAAACTTGATTTAATTCAACTGTCCAAATTTCTATATCTTCTGCTTCTCCATCTCCCATCCCGATCAGCCAAGTTGTTTGAGCTTCGGTTTCTTGTCCCTGTAACAGAAAAACTAAACCTAGATACCAATAGTTAGTTTTTATTTGAGGTTCTGTAGTAATCTTCTGTTCATAGAAATTAGCCGCTTTACTATAATCTCCCTTGACCAGAGATTCATAGCCTAAATTGTTAACCCTGAAACTTTCCACGTTGCACTCTTCTAACATAAGCCCATTGTAATGCGAAAATTTCAAAAAGATCGAGGAACAAAATAGGTAGCGCCAAAAACGCTACCTAATCTGAATTGACTAATATAATGGTACTAGACACCAATTTTCAAACCATGTTAGAGTTTTCACTACTTAACAAATGTCCAGTTCGTACCATCACAAAGTGATACACTACCAAAGGCAGTAATATCGGTTGTTTTACTTTCACACAAGACCGTGCTAGTGGTTTGAGCTTC
>NZ_JBJUDF010000219.1:0-16383 GCF_046067725.1 Planktothrix sp. | reverse complement strand
GGTTACACAAATCTATTGCTAAAATAAAACAAACCTGGAATTTTGGGTTGAATTTAATCATGACTTCTACTACACAACAACAGGCTAAAACCTATCAATTTTGGATTGACCGAGGCGGCACCTTTACCGATATTGTTGCCTGCAAACCGGATGGAAGTTTAATCACCCATAAATTATTATCAGAAAATCCTGACTGTTATCCCGATGCAGTCATTCAAGGCATCCGAGAAATATTAAACTTATCCCCCCATCAACTGATTCCCAGTGAATTAATTTCCGAAGTAAAAATGGGAACTACCGTTGCCACCAATGCCTTATTAGAACGAAAAGGCGATCGCACTCTTTTAATTATAACAAAAGGCTTCAAAGATGCGTTAAGAATTGGCTATCAAAATCGCCCCGATATCTTCGCCCGTCAGATTATTTTACCGGAAATGCTCTATGAACAAGTCATCGAAGTCGAAGAACGCTATACCGCCCAAGGCGAAGAATTAACCCCCGTTAATTTAGCAATATTAAAACCCCAATTAGAACAAGTTTATCAAACCGGAATTAGAAGCTGTGCGATTGTTTTAATGCACGGTTATCGCTATCCCCAACACGAACAAAAAATTGCCGCCTTAGCCCAAGAAATCGGCTTTACTCAAATTTCCGTTTCCCATCAAATTAGCCCGTTAATGAAATTAGTCTGCCGAGGAGATACCACCGTTGTTGATGCTTATTTATCGCCGATTTTAAAACGGTATATTAATCAAGTTGCGTCTCAATTAAATTCTAACCCTAATTTATCAAAAGATGCAATTAAATTAATGTTCATGCAATCCAATGGTGGCTTAACTAATGCTCAAAAATTCCAAGGAAAAGATAGCATCTTATCAGGGCCAGCCGGAGGCATTGTTGGGGCAGTTCAAACCTGTTTAAAAGCCGGATTTCATTCTATTATTACCTTTGATATGGGCGGAACATCCACCGACGTTGCCCATTTTAACGGTGAATATGAACGCCAATTTGAAACAGAAATCGCCGGAGTTAGAATGCGAACTCCCATCATGGCAATTCATACCGTCGCGGCGGGAGGCGGTTCAATTTTAACCTTTGATGGGTCAAGATATCGCGTTGGGCCAGAGTCCGCAGGCGCTAATCCTGGGCCAGCTTGTTATCGTTTAGGAGGGCCGTTAACCGTTACGGATGCTAACGTGATGTTAGGGAAAATTCAGCCACAATTCTTCCCGAAAGTATTTGGAAAAAACGGTGATTTGCCCTTAGATGCGGAAATTGTTCACCAAAAATTTAGAGAATTAGCAATACAAATTCAAACCCAAACGGGAGATAACAGAACACCGGAAGAAGTCGCCACCGGATTTATTACCATTGCGGTAGAAAATATGGCAAATGCCATTAAAAAAATCTCCCTACAACGGGGTTATGATGTTTCTAACTATACCCTGTGTTGTTTTGGCGGTGCCGGCGGTCAACACGCTTGTTTAATTGCTGATACATTAGGAATTAAACAAATTTTTATTCATCCCTATGCAGGGGTATTATCCGCTTATGGGATGGGGTTAGCGGATGTCAGAATTTTACGAGAACAAGCCATTGAAAATCGATTAACCGTTGAATTAATTCCTGAAATAGAACAGATTTTTTCCCAATTAGAGACAGAAGCCAAAGCAGAATTAGAAAATCCTGAATTCCAAACCGAGGTTGTTTTTAAACTGTCTCTCAAATATGAAGGAAATGATTCAACTTTAGCGGTTAATTTTGTTTCTGATCTATCTGCTTTAATTCAACAATTTGAACAAGAACATCAAACCCGCTACGGCTTTATTAAATCGGAAAAAGCCTTAATTGTTGAATCAATCACCGCAGAAATTATTCAACAAATGGATACCCCCGAAGAACTGATTTTAACCCGCACTCGCACTGAACCTCCTACAGCAATTGCAACCGTTAATATCTATACCCATAACGAGTGGAGAAATACCCCGGTTTTTCAACGCAATGATTTACAACCCGGAGATATTATTAACGGGCCTGCTATTATTATAGAATCCATTGGAACGAATATTATTGAACCGGGATGGCAGGCAGAATTAACCGAACGAAATGATTTAATTTTAAAATCGAATGATTCTGTTAACTTTCCCTTAATTAAAGAAGAGAAAGCAATAAAAGCTGACCCGGTAAAATTAGAAATCTTTAAAAATTTGTTCCAATTTATTGCAGAACAAATGGGAATCACCCTACAAAATACAGCAGCCTCCGTTAATATTAAAGAACGCCTCGATTTCTCCTGTGCGATTTTTGATCAATATGGTCAATTAGTCGCTAATGCACCCCATATTCCCGTCCATTTGGGGTCAATGAGTGAAAGTGTCGAAAGTTTAATTGCTGCAAAAGGAGAAACCCTAAAACCTGGGGATGTTTATATGTTAAATAATCCCTATAATGGAGGAACTCATTTACCCGATGTCACCGTCATTACCCCTGTTTTTAATGAGTCCTGCGAACAGATATTATTTTATGTTGCTTCACGGGGACATCAAGCAGATATTGGAGGAATCACCCCAGGTTCAATGCCTCCCAATAGTAAAAATATACAAGAAGAAGGCATTTTAATCGATAATTTTCAACTCGTTAAACAAGGCAATTTTTTAGAAGCAGAACTGTTAAATTTATTAACATCCAGTCATTATTCTGCCCGAAATCCTGCCACAAATATTGCCGATTTACAAGCGCAAATTGCCGCCAATGAAAAAGGCGTTCAAGAACTACAAAAAATGGTCACTCAATATGGGTTAAATACAGTTCAAACTTATATGCAATATGTTCAGGATAATGCCGAAGAATCTCTGCGTCGGGCAATTGATGTCTTAAAAGATGGTGAGTTTACCTATCCGATGGATAATAGCGGGGTGATTAAAGTTAGTATTAAAATTGATAAAAATAACCGTAACGCCACAATCGATTTTACGGGAACTTCTGAACAATTACCTTCTAATTTTAATGCCCCAAAAGCTGTTTGTAAAGCAGCCGTATTGTATGTTTTTAGAACCTTAGTTAATGATAGCATTCCTCTGAATGCCGGATGTTTAAAACCATTAAATATTATTATTCCTGAAGGATGCTTTTTAAACCCTCGTTATCCAGCGGCTGTGGTGGCAGGAAACGTAGAAACCTCACAAGCGATAGTTGATGCGTTATATGGGGCATTAAACGTGATGTCAGCCTCTCAAGGAACGATGAATAACTTCACTTTTGGTAACGAAAATTATCAATATTATGAAACGATTTGTGGGGGTTCCGGTGCGGGAATCAATTATCATGGAACTGATGCCGTTCATACCCATATGACCAACTCCCGTTTAACTGATCCTGAAGTATTAGAATGGCGTTATCCAGTGTTATTACAAGAATTTAGGATTCGGGAAAATAGCGGCGGTTTAGGACAATTTAAAGGCGGAAATGGGATGATTAGAAAAGTTCAATTTTTAGAACCCATGACCGCCGGAATATTATCAGAACATCGCATCATTCCCCCCTTTGGGTTAAATGGCGGACAACCGGGGTTAGTGGGTAAAAATTATGTGATTCGCAACGATAAAACTGTAGAAGAATTAGATAGTACCGCCACCGTTGAAATGAATATTAATGATATTTTTGTCATAGAAACCCCAGGAGGAGGAGGATATGGGAAGAATCATTAACTTTGAACAGATATTAAATGATTCCCTATTCCCCATTCGTAATTCGTAATTCGTAATTCGTAATTCCCGCTAATGAATATGTTTTTTCATCACTAAACAATTGCGTTGATCATCTAACCGGGTATAAGACAATTCATCTGTTAATTTAGACATAAAAATAAGTCCTCTTCCTCCTTCATGTTCTAAGGGGTCAGTGTGCATTTCACTCATGGACTCTAGGGCTTTTTCTAAGTTAAAAGGTTCCCCCCAGTCCCAAATTCGCATTTCAATGCAGACAGAAAAAATCTTAACTTCTAACTCAATGGGTGTCGTTTCCGGTAAAGTACGGTGAGCATGACGAACAGCGTTGGTAAATCCTTCCGTTAAAGCAATTTGACACTTATGAAAAATATCTAAAGGTAAAATAGTAGAGGTGATTTTTTCAAACCAACTTAATACCTCTTCTAAGGCATTTAATGAGGTTTTTACCTGAAGATTCGATTGTGCTAGTAGGGCTTCGTTACTCATCAATTCTCTACATAGCACCGCTATTTTTATTGAATAAAATCATGATCGTTTTAAAAATCAACTTCATATCGTAGCTCAAACTCCAATTTTCTTGATACTTCAAATCTAAACGAATAATATCCTCAAAATTTTTAACTTGAGAACGACCATTGACTTGCCATTCTCCCGTCATTCCCGGTTTCACATCTAATCGTTGCCATTGAGGAACTTCATAACGTTCTACCTCATCGGGTGTCGGCGGACGAGTTCCTACTAAACTCATTTCACCCTTTAAAACATTCCAAAATTGAGGAAGTTCATCTAAACTGGTTCGCCTTAAAAACTGACCAACCTTTGTAATTCGAGGGTCATTATCATTCTTAAAAATAGCCCCTTTTGCCTGATTCGGAATTTGATCTTTTAACGCTTCAGCATCAATACACATAGACCTAAATTTCCAAATGCGGAAGCGTTTTCCCATCCAACCACAGCGCACTTGACCAAAGAAAATTGGCCCCGGACTATCTAAACGAATCGCAATAATAATAGGAATTGCTAACATTAATGTAATCCCTAAACCCACAATAGCACCCATCACATCAATCAGTCGCTTCAACCACGAGCGAATCGAAGGATGAGTAACAGGAAGGCGATTTTCTCCTTTAATTTTCTCCTTGGATTGTTCCTCTGTACTGGGCGGTTCAATCGTTAACACTTGGTCAAGGGAAGTGAGAGAAAAAACCGCCATGACAGGAGAACTTACAGATTTCAAAACTAATTCGATCCCCTTCGCTTTGGTGCTTTTCAGATTGCTAATGAGTGCACCAATTCCACTACTATCAATAAATAGGGTTTGGCTGAAATCCAAAATAATTACTTTAGGAGGGGGATTAAGAGAAATAACATTCTGGCAGGCGTTTTTAAAGGACACCGCCTCTAACACACTCAAACGTTCTGGTAATTGAACGGAGACGATCTCTCCTGTTAGAGTAATGGGAAATTTGTCCTCTGGAATTTGACCAACCATCTCCATGATTTGCTGGGTAGTTGTTGCTAATTTTTCTGCTTTATTTTAACGATACCGAAAGAAACTTGAGAGAGGGTGTGAATAATAATCGAGAATTCTACTAAATTTCTCTCTTTCGGTTGAGACAATCGCACCCCTACTTTGATCAATCTGTATGATTTTAAGATCTAAAATAATTTTATCCTAAAATCTCTCCCACCGCTAGACGGGTTCCATTCACAAAATCCCAAGCAGACTGTAGTCGTTTACCTGCCAATTGTACTTCGCTCAGTAATAATAATCCCTGACCCGTTTGCACCACAGGCCCAAAACGCTTGACTAAAGCCACTACTTCTCCGGGTTGTCCTGAAAGTTGGGATAAATTCGACCATTGCTGTTGTAAATTTTGGTATTGTGAAGACAATTTACAAAAATATTCTGGTGCTAAAGGAACGCTGGCACAAACTTTTAAAGGTTGGTCACGAAATGATGTGATACAGTGGGGATGAAAGGCTCGAATCTGATGATGCAACGCGATCGCTGTTTTTTGCCAATCTAAACGATAATCTTTATCTTGAATCAGTGGCGCATAAGTTGCTAACGCATGATCTTGAGGAATGGGCTGGATTTCACCTCGATCCAATTTTAGTAACGTTTCTATTAATAAATCGGCACCTAATTGAGCTAATCGTTGTCCTAAATCCGTTGCATTTTCTAATAGTTCAATGGGTGTCACCGCTTTTAATAGCATTGGCCCGGTATCCATTCCGGCATCCATTAACATCGACGTCATTCCTGTTTCCG
This sequence comes from Planktothrix sp., assembly GCF_046067725.1. Classification (NCBI taxonomy): domain Bacteria; kingdom Bacillati; phylum Cyanobacteriota; class Cyanophyceae; order Oscillatoriales; family Microcoleaceae; genus Planktothrix; species Planktothrix sp. The sequence continues at coordinate 10,380 of NZ_JBJUDF010000219.1, read as the reverse complement.
TTTCCCCATGATATAAACACCATTGAATCGGCGCGGCTCCCCGATATTGGGGTAAAATTGAGCCATGACCATTGATACATCCCAACCGAGGCATATCCAGAATTTCTGGAGATAAAATTTGTCCGTAAGCGACTACCACAAAGGCATCAGCTTGAGTTTGTCGTAATAAATCTAAGGTAGTCTTAGCTTTTTTGATCCGTTTTGGCTGCCAAAGGGGTAACTGGTGTGCTTCTGCAACAACTTTGACCGGAGAAGGCATTAATTGACTTCCCCGACCTCGGCGTTTATCCGGTTGCGTCACAACGGCTAAAACCTCAAATTCAGGATGTTCTAACAACCGTTCTAAACTCGGAACTGCAAATTGAGGCGTACCAAAAAAAACAATTTTCATGATGTTGTAATCAGTTATGAGTGTTAAAGTGAAACCTTTATTTTCTAGGGTGTAATCGCCACTTCAATCCGACGATTGAGTAGACGATTCTTTTCAGAATTATTATTAACCGTTGGGCGATTTTCACCATAGCCAATGGCAGCCCAATGATAATCAGGGCCAACGGCTTCAGATAAATATTTCATTACCGCTTCAGCCCGACTAAAGGATAAATCTAAATTTTGTTGGGGATTTCCTTGATTATCGGTATGGCCGATGACTCTGACCGCAGCCCCTTTATAGGTTTTAATATCAGCAATAATCGTATCTAAAATCACGTTAGCCCCAGGACGTAAAATGGTACTTCCTACATCAAATAACACATCACTGGGAAAGGTCACCACTAGAGTATTAGAGTTTTGGCGACGCTCAGGAGTTGCTGAAATTGCAGCAGAGGATGGTGGAGTTGAGGTTTGCTTTCCTGAGCTTGGAGTTGGAGTTGCACTGGCGAGTTGCTGTTCGAGAATTTGTAACCGTTCCTCTAAGGGTTCTGTTGGACGACTTGATCCCAATTGGGTTTCTAAAGCCGCCGTTTTTCCCATGAGCGTGTTTAACTGTCCCTGAAGTTCCTGTAACTGAATTCGCAGTTGTTGACGTTGAGGTTCTGTTAATCGTTGACTGGGTGTAGGGATGGGTTGGGGGGAAGGAGAACTGGGAGTAACGACAGGAGCCGGAATTATACCCTCCGCTACCCAAGTTTGCATTTTCTCCAACAACTGTTCTGCTAAGGGAACCTCAGACCGAGAATTCGGATAAACTTGTGCGATCGCTAAACCCGCAAACCAAGCGACAGAAGAACCTACACCCAACAACAACAGGTTAAACACCATTGTTCCGAGAAACAATAGCTTGTTAAATCGGCGAGGTGTTTCCGCAGAAGCAGTTTGAGTTCGTGGCTTTGCAGATTTTGTCATCTGTCTTCTCCTTAATCAGTTATCAATGATCAGTGATCAGTTATCAGTTTTGAGTTAATAATTTGGGCTTAACAAGCTGTTAAATATTTCAATGAAATGATTAATTAATCATGATTAACGATTAACTAATAATTATTAACTCTAAACGAGTGACTGATGACTAACTACTGATTATTCATAACGGATAAACTTTGAACCTCCAAACTGCCATCAGGATTAAATGTGACTTGGAAATCTGCCAACGGTTCATTCTGGGGACGATTTCCAACAGGTTTATACAATAAATCCGGTAATGGGGTTTGTTCTGTTGCCTGTTCTTGGGATGGGTTTAGAGGTTTGTATCCCACAATTGCCCCATCTTTAGCCACACTGACTCGATATACTAACGGTACTTTAACATCGGTGGCAGGTATCCAAGCTTTCACCAACTTTTCATCCAGTTGTGCTTTTAAATTGTTGAGTTCTTCAGGATCACTAATCGTCTCTGGACTGGAAAGATTAGCCGATAAAGGAGGTTCTCCAGTTGTTGAACTCGACGCACTGGGGGGAGTTGCAGTCGGTGTGGGAACCGTTTCAGTTTGTAGAGACGAGCCATGGCGCGTCTCTACGGGTTGAAGTTTCGGGTCTTGGGGTCGTTTGACATCAGGAATGGGCAAGGCAAACAAAGCCAAAGCCGTTAGGGCCAGACTCGACACCCCAATAGCCGCAGGCATCACCCGTTGAGCGACAGGTTGTTCCGGTTTGAGATAACGTTTAGAGAGGGGTTTTAACTGGAGCGATAATTCGGGTAAGGTTTGGCTATCGGCTAAAAACTGATCGATTGCTTCCACCAGATCAAATAACTGTACCGTTGTTAAATCCACTTTAACGATTGCGGGAGACGGTAAGGGAGCGTCCCCAGAAGATTCTTGCTCCTGGGCGGGATAAACCGTTAACTGATGTAAATCTCCCGCGATGGGGTGTAATTCTACTAACTCCGGCTTGGGGTGGTGGGGTTCAGGGGGGGTGAGTCCACTGAGAAACCCTTGAGCATAGCGACTCACCTGTCGCACTAAACTCTCAAAAAACTCCCGCCCCCCCGTAATCGGTTGGGGATAGCCCACAAAATGACATTCTGCATTCATCAGCAAATTTAAACTGGCTCGTCCATCGGATTTCCCATCGGTTCCTTGTGGTAAGCCCTGCAAAATCAATTTGCAGTTCGGTAAACTATATTGACGTTCAATCGTCATTCCACTTCTCCATCAAACAAACTAATCCAGAATCGCTGCATTCCTGCTGTACCTGTGCAAAATAACAGTTTTTCTAACAAACGCATCGCTAACTCGTTTAACTTCTCATCGGAACTATAGGCCATGACTAAAGCCCGTCGGGGATTCATGCGACTGCGGAAATGTACCCGGAATTGGGTTAAGTAATTAGACAGTTGTAAATGTCGTTCAATGGGAATTTGTTTTTGTTTGAGGGCTTCATAATCCATAAGCAACTGCCGAATTTTAGCCGTTAACCGTCTTCCGAGGTTACAGATAATCACGACTAACGCTTTTGCCTCCATCAGACTCAGCGTTCGACGCTGACTAAACCTGCGTAACGGGTTGGTACTGCGAAGTCGCCATAATGTTACCCGATTTTGGATCACGGTTTGTAAATCGAGTTCTGAGATGACCACGAGCATATGTTCTGCACCACCCAGATACAACGCTTCAATGGCCAGTAACATCAAATCAATTTCTAACCGGGCACGACGTGGACATCCCTTCTCAGAAATCGGTAAATCCGGTAAACTGTCCAATATAATTGGGATTGACTGACTTTGGGATTGTTCTAACTGCATTACACTCACTGCTCTGACTGTTGCTAACAACATTAATTCCAACACATAAGGGGGGTTACAGGTTCCATTGAGACTGGAACAAGTCACACCCAGAGTTTGAGATCACAAGCTTCTAGTGTACGATTTTTAAAGCATCTGTTTTCCTTCTTCAATTTTACTCTTGTTGCCTGGGATAGCTTGACCTCGACTCAGATCGTGCCAGTGAACCGGGGACAATTCTCCGATCATTAAGTTTGTTCCACCAATGACTCCAACAGAAGCCAAAAAAATTATTAACACAACATTGCTATTTGTTACAGCGTTTTAAAGTAAACACAGGTTCAGCAAAAATACTCTCCTTGTTTGTCCAACTGCCTCAGTCTTGGAGGTGGTTTTAGTATCGTGGCTTATAGATGCAAAATGCAGAAAATTAGTTCAAAGGAATTACTTGATTTATATAAAGGCGGGAAACGGGACTTTGGCACTCTGGATTTAAGTGGGTTAGATCTATTTGAAGCCAACTTAGAAGAGATTGACTTAGCCGGTAGCAACTTAAACCGGATTTATATGCCCTATTCCAATCTGAGTTATGCTAACTTACACCAAGTTCAACTTCAAGAAGCCCAACTCGGAGACACCCAACTCTACCAAGTGGATTTATCAATTGCCAATCTTCAGGGTAGCACCTTGTCTCGATGTAATCTCCGCCACGCTAATTTACGCGGAGCTAATTTAGTTTATTGTAATTTACAAGGAGCGGATTTATACAATGCTAATTTGAGTGAAGCTGACTTAAGATATGCAGATTTAAGTAATGCTAATTTGGAAAATGCCAAGTTAACCAATGCTCAATTAGCGGGATGCAACTTATTTCGATCTAAAATGGCAAATTTATCCGATGCTCAATGTGATCATACGACCATTGGGCCTGATGGATATTAATAATAGAATCGCTCATCAATCAGTTATGAATCGATTACAAGCGGATGTTTTAGTTGTCGGGGGCGGAACAGGAGGGACAGCGGCAGCATTACAAGCAGCCCGTCGAGGCGCTAAAACGATTTTAGTCAGTCAATGGTCAATGTTAGGAGGAATGTTAACCTCTGGAGGAGTTCCTGCACCGGATGGTAATGAATTATTGGCATTTCAAACCGGAATTTGGGGGGCTTTTTTACGAGAATTAAACCAACGTCAACCTGAAGGTTTAGATTATGCTTGGGTGAGTTTCTTTACCTATGATCCTTTGATTGGAGCGAATATTTTTGCTGATTGGGTGAAAGCTGAACCTCATTTATTATGGATTTCTGGACAGTCTCCTTTAGAAGTCATTAAAACAGGAAATTCTATTACAGAGGTGCGGTTTCAATCTTACACAATAGCAGCTAAAATTATATTAGATGGCACTGAATTAGGGGATGTTTTAGAATTAGCAGCAATTCCCTATCGTTGGGGATGGGAATTACACAACCAATGGCAAGAACCCAGTGCTCCCATTGTTGAAAATTCCTTCATGAAAAATACCCCAATACAAGCACCAACCTGGGTGTTTATGATGCAGGATTTTGGAGAAGATCAAATCGCACCAGAAATTCCAGCACCTCCCATTGAAACCCCAGAATTCTTTATCCATGCGTGGAAAAATTATGGTGCAGAATCCTTTCTTAATTATGGAAGATTACCCAGTCAACGATTCATGATCAATTGGCCAATTCAAGGCAATGATTATGATCAAAATTTAGAGCGTTTAATCGGTTCTGAAGCGGAACGTTTACAATTTTGGCAAGAAAGTTTTTGGCATAGTTTGAGTTTTGCTCGGTTTATTCAGATGCAACTCGGACGACGTTATGGTTTAGCAACGGGAACATTTCCCATAGAAAACCGACCGAATTTTAATATAGATCCAGATATTTTATCCGCTTTTGCTTTGCATCCTTATTATCGAGAAAGTCGTCGGATTCAAGGATTAACAACAATTCGAGAACAGGATATTTTACCTGTTAAAAATGGAAATACGGCTTTATTACCGCTCAATGAAACAGGAGATTGTGAAGCGATCGCCATTGGAAATTATGCTAACGATCATCATTATACTGCTTTTGAACTGTCTGTACAACCGAAAAGTTTACGATGGGGAGGACGCTGGACAGGAACGCCTTTTACCATTCCCTATCGAGCGTTAATTCCAGTTGAAACCGATAATGTATTAGTCTGTGAAAAAAATATTTCTGTTTCCCATATTGCTAACGGTGCGACTCGTTTACAACCTGTGGTTTTAGGAATTGGACAAGCCGCCGGAATGGCAGCAGCCTTATGTATTGAACAGGGATTAAAGCCTCAACAATTATCCGTCAGAGCGTTACAAACGGCTTTATTAACTGATAAGATTGCTCCCCAAGCGGTCATTCCCTTATTTAATTTACTTCCTGACCATCCCGATTGGTTAACCTGGCAATCTTATTATTTAGATCATCCTGAATTATATCCCCTTGATGGCAATTCTCCGATAGCTGGAATTGTTCCCCATTCTTCCCCGGATAGTCAGGTTTTTTCAGGTCTGTTTCAGCGTCAAAGTGACCAAGATTATCGTTTGACTCTCACCGCAGGAGAATTGAAGGATAAAACCTGGAAATTAGTCACGCTACACCCTGGAATTAACGACCAATTACAACAGATTTCGACTCATTCCCCCCTAACAGTTTACGGACGTTTAAATCACTCAGGGAATTGGTTAATTGTAGAAGCCTTGTCTTAAAATGATCATCAAGTTTAAGAAACCGGGTTTCTTGAAGAAACCCAGTTTTTGAGTTGCTGAAAAAGGGGGTTAATAGCCGGATTTTACAAGGAAGGTTGCAAAAACTTTGGGAAGGAATCCTGATCTAAAAGACAAGGGTTTGTATGAAAAAGTGGACAGGCTTATAAGGACACTCTATGATGCAAACCTATACATCTTTATTTTTATCAGTTTGTTTATCGGTTGGTGTTTCCGCAAGTGCTTTAGCGGTTACGCCTTCTACTCATCAATTATCTGATATTATTAGTAATCAACAATTATTGTCTGCCCGAACCCGACTCAACGGCCCTTATCAACCGGAACGCGGGGGTGGACGTCGAGAGTTTATGGATACCCGCCATTCTCAAGAAGTGAATCCTCAACTTTAATTTGAAGGCTTAAAAATTAGCTTCTTTCTTGGGCTTTAGCTCCTAAAAATTTGGAGTTTAAAGCTCAATTTTAATGAGTTATTAAACAGGCTTAAAAAAAACTAATCCACTATAAAGTTGAAAGGCATTATCCCAAAGACTTTCTGATTTTCGAGGTAAATCAATATCAGGTTGAAGACGACCTAAAAGTTGAGTATAATCTAACGCGGTTTCAGCAAAAGCCGTAAATTCTGACCAAGTTGGCGCATGGATTAACCATTGATTTAACTGTTCAGTTAACAAATTCCAATTAATCCGAGTGGTGTTTTGGGTTTGAGGAAGATCGCGAGTTTCTGGAGAAAATTGGCTAAAATCAATACCATCTTGAAAATTATAACTGTGATCACAGAATCTTAAAATACAACGTCGTCTTGGTAAGTGTAAATCCAAAATTTGACCATAATCTTGGGTGATTTCTTTATGACGAAATCGATCTAATTTCCGACGACGCGGATCATAATCTAACGCTTCTATAAATAACGGTAATAATCCCTCAACTTGTCGGGTCACTTCTTGCCAACTAAAGGTTAAAGACCCTAATTGATCGGCTTGATTTTGACAAATAATCGTCGGTTGGGGGGATAAAGATTGAATCGATTGGACTCGGAAGACATGAAGCTTTTGAATATCCGTTAATGATACCCAAAATACAGGAATTCCGGCTTCTAACATTTCTTGACCATAAACTTTTAATTCTCCAATTTCCCCGGTTTTATACAATCGCCAACCCCGACTTTGTAACTGCATTCGGGCGGTATAGGGATCGGTTTTTAACATTCGGGCTAAGGTTTGGGCGGCGGTTTGCTTTTGTTCAGGGGGGACAGGTTCTAAAATTAAAACACCAGGTTCGGTATTACTGGGGTCGGCTTTGGCTTCAACAATGGCCTGTTGACGTCGGTTTTGTTCAATAGTTTCAATTCGTTTTAACCCCTGACGCGCCTGAGCAACAATTTTAGGGTTTGTGGCATCTTTTAATAATTTTCGATAGATTTTTTCTGCGGTTTCCAGTTTATCTGTTCCTTCATACCAACGTCCCGCATACAACTGCACCCAAGGATTTTGGGGGGCTTGCTGTTGCAGTTGCTTTAAGAGTTTAGCGGCTTGGCGGTAGTCCTGACGGTCTAGGGCTTCCGCCACTTGTTCAAGTTCTTTCATATAGGGAATAGGGAAGAGGGAACAGTCGGGAGTGAAAGGGTTTCACGATTTAGACTGGTCAAACACTGTAATGCGTAGCACTATAGCAAGTCTAAATAGGTTGTAATCACCTCTATGACTCAAACCCTTACCGTAGGAGCAATTCATGAATTGCCCCTACGGTAAATCAAATAGGATTGCTATATATACTGTTATTGTGCCCTTTTCCCCCAAATAAAATCACCTCCCCGTTATCAACAGGAAGGTGAAATCATAACAAGGATGGTGAAACTAGCTTATTTGGGGCAAACAGCAATATTATTAGCGTTGAGAACAATTGTTCCGGCTGCTTGTTCTTGAATTAAAACTGGGTTTCCGGTATCCGTTTTGATCAGTAAAGGATTTAACGCTAAACATCCTTGAATCGCTTCTCCCCATTCTTCGACTTTGCGAGTGTATTCAGCCCGAATCCGGGGAATATCGTCTAAAGTGATACCATTGGGGATAGGAGGTAAGCTGGGAATAAATACCGTATCGGTAATCACCGCATCACTGGTAATACTTGTATCGGTTCCTAATTCATAGATAATCGGATATTTGAAGGCAGAAGGTAAGGTTCTATCGGGTAATGCTAAATCGGGTAAGCTGTAATAGATAGGGGGATCAACCCGTCCAGTATCGGGATCAACAGGCTGATATTTATAATCAAAGTCAGAGGGAACGACAGGTGTCCCAATGGGATTTTGAGCGACAGCAGGTAACTGTACACCCACTGCGATTAGGGCACATAACCCACCAAGCAGCTTAGATTTCATTGTTTTCATCTCCTCAATCTCACCAGCAAAAAAATTAACGGATTTTAGCCGTAACGTTGACCCTGGTTTGATCAACATCACCCCCACGTGGCTATAGAGAACTTCAAGATTTCTGAACTAAGATCAGAAATGGCTTCTGGGGTTGCCTTGAGTTGGATTCGGCTTCTATCTTATAGACGAAGATAGAGCTACTTGGCAACTCTATCAAATTTTACTCTCTATATCAAGGGAATCCGTGTCCGGCCTCCATGATTGAACCGACGGAGAAGGGGATAGAATAAGGAAGGATTAACACATCAACGGGAATAGAACGTTCATGGATGGGTCTGAAAATATCATGATTCCTCTCGCGCCAGAGGGATATAAATCAGGGTTTATCGGGATTATTGGTCGCCCTAATGTGGGGAAATCAACGTTAATGAATCAGATGGTGGGTCAAAAAATCGCCATCACTTCCCCTGTTGCTCAAACGACTCGTAACCGTTTGCGGGGTATTCTGACGACTCCAGACGCTCAAATTATTTTTGTCGATACTCCTGGGATTCATAAACCTCATCATCAATTGGGTAAAGTTTTAGTACAAAATGCTAAATTAGCGATTCAAGCTGTTGATGTTTTGTTATTTGTTGTTGATAGTTCGACGGAAGCGGGCGGTGGCGATCGCTATATTGTAGAATTATTAGAAAAGGTTGAAGTTCCTGTTGTTTTGGGACTCAATAAACAAGATCAACAATCTGCGGATTTTGAAATTTTAGATCAAACTTATCAACAACTCGCCCAACCTTATCAATGGCCGATGGTTAAATTTTCGGCTTTAACGGGGGAAGGTGTTGATCATTTACAACGAGTTTTAATTGATTATTTAGAACCTGGCCCCTATTATTATCCGCCTGATTTAGTGACAGATCAACCGGAACGTTTTATTATGGGAGAATTGATTCGAGAACAAATTTTACTCCATACTCGTGAAGAAGTTCCCCATTCTGTTGCGATTTCCGTTGACCGAGTAGAGGAAGATCCGAAAATTACTCGAATTTTAGCGACAATTCATGTTGAGCGTCCGTCCCAAAAGGGAATTTTAATTGGTCATCAGGGAAGTATGCTTAAAACTATTGGAAGTGATGCGCGTCAACAAATTCAAAAGTTAATTGCTGGAAAGGTTTATTTAGAATTGTTTGTGAAAGTTCAACCGAAATGGCGTCAGTCCCGCAGTCAGTTAGCGGATTTAGGTTATCAAGTTGAACAATAATGGGTGGAAGTTCTGTGAATGTGACTGTTCTTTATAGGGTGTTAAAAAGTTGAAAAATTAATAAACTATTTATAGGTTTTACTAACGATTTTAAAAAACAACCCAGTATTTATACGGAGGGAAAAACTTATTTTTTCAGGGTGGTTTCGGGATTGATTTAGAGAACTTATGAAATCTAAAGGTTATTCAAACCATTATAAACTAGGCTTTTCCTGATTTTAGAGTAATAATAGGAAATAGACGCAGCACAAAATAAACCGTTTTTGGAGACTAAGTAACAATGAATACAGACTTAACCAACGGATTATTACTGGCTTTGATTAATGGCGCTGTTTGTTTGTCTTTACCTGCTATTATTTCTTATCGCCAAAATCAGCAGCAGTCTTCGATGATGAGTCAGCAACAAAATTAATGACACTGAATTATTCTGAGTTGCGCTAACCTCTAGCTGTTCTCAACTAAGGCTGATTTTTGGGGTCTAAAACCTTTGTCTGTTCTGGGTTTGACGTTTTTGAGCTAGTTATGAGGTTGTCGCATTTTCTGTAAGCTATACCCTGAAAGAGTTTTAGCGTTTTTCTGGTTTTGCCTATTGTCAAGTCAATGACTGAAATGGTATATTAAAGTCAGGTTGTCGGAATTGCACCTCGAAAACTAAATATATCAGGGGTTTCACAAGCCTGCGGTTATAATAACTATTAATCCCTATCAGGGATTGAAACAAGGTGAAGCTTATCGTATTCCCCCAATTTTTAGAGTTATAATAACTATTAATCCCTATCAGGGATTGAAACAGAAATCTCTAGGGGAACTGATGACAGGGCCGGGAG
>NZ_JBJUDF010000218.1:0-31227 GCF_046067725.1 Planktothrix sp. | reverse complement strand
TGTGAAGTACCCAACTCAGGTACTAGGAGGGTTGGGAGACCCAACCCCTACGGGTTTTGACCACAAATTAGGTACTCGGTAACTGTCAATGCTTGTTTCAGGTTATGCAAAATATTTTAGAGATAGAAAATATTAAATTATCTGTGATTATTCCCTACTGGCAACAGAGGGAATTTTTGTTGGATATTATTACGAGTTTAGAGTATAATTTAGAGGTTAATTATGAAATTATTGTTTTAGGCGATCGCAATTTATTGAATTTAGATTTAGCAGATATTCTCAATTATTTAAAAGCACAAGGTCATCAAATTTTAGGCTTTGAAAATTCTTTAAAAACCGAAAATATTTATCATCAAGCCATTTCACAAGCTCAAGGAGAGTTGATTATTTGGCTACCCTATCCGGTTATATTTTCCTCGGAAGGTTTGCAAGAAGCTATTCGGATTTTAGATAACAATTTGGAGGTTGTTGGGGTTGATGGTAACGGTCACTCTGGCTCAATTTTTAGAAAATTTATTTGGGAAAATGAGATAATTGTAAAAGAAAATGTAATAATTTTAGAACAGTTTGAATGGGAATTTCAATTTAAAAATAATCTCAAAAATTATAATATTTATAAAGTCAATAAAAATCTATATGATTTAAGAATTAATCATATTTTATTAACAGATAATTTAAGGTTAGAAGTCAAAGAATTACCGTTAGTTAGTGTTTGTATTCCTACTTATAACGGAGAACAATTTATTGCTGAAGCGATATCGAGTGTTTTATCTCAAACCTATTCCGCTATAGAATTAATTATTTCTGATGATCAATCTCAAGATTATACATTAGCGATCGCTCAATCTTTCCAAGAAAAAACTTCTATTCCTATTTCTATTTTAACCCATCACCCGCTCGGACTTGCCGAAAATAGTAATTTTTGTATTAATCAATCTCAAGGAAAATATATTAAATTTCTCTATCAAGATGATATATTAAAGCCGAATTGTATTGAAAAAATGGTGAATTTAGCAGAAACAGATTTTGATATTGGGTTGGTTTTTTCACCGAGAGAAATGTTTTTTTATAATCAAGATAATATTGATTTAGATCTGATTAATGTTTATCAAGAATTTGCAAATTTACATCAAAGTTGGTTCAATTTAAACTTAATTCAATGGGGGACAGAACTTTTAGCTGATCCGAATTTATGGCAACATCCGATTAATAAAATTGGGGAACCGAGTACAGTATTATTGAGAAAATCAATATTTGAAATTGTAGCAGGTTTTGATCCGCAATTAAATCAGTTAGTCGATTTAGATTTATGGTGGAGGATATTAGGGCATTTTAAAGTCGGTTTTGTTAACGAAACGCTTTCATTATTTAGATTACATTCTCAGCAAAAAACCTATCAAAATATGCAAGAAAATCAAGCCATAGATCTCGAATTTTATTATAAAATTTACTGTCATCCTGATTACGATTTTTTGCCAGCGATGTCTCGTCAACAAGCCTTTTTTATCTATAACTCTATTTTAACTGATCTCTCTCACCCTCTGAAATAATTAAAAGATTAATGGCTATTTGAACGAGGTTGAGGAACAATTGTTAAAATCCTGTTGTCTTGAGGTTCAAGTCAACCTTAAACCTGATCATTAAGAGAAGGGAAAGTTGAGTTAATCAAGATCACTTCTAGTTAAAATTGTACCTCTATCTAAAGATAGAAAAATAGAAGTAATGGCGTTTGGCATTTCAGGAGTAACTGTTGTAGATTAATTTTAGCAAGAGGATAGAATCTAGCTAATGAATTATGACTGTGTTAAACTCACAGAAGATCACTAGACAATTGCCGATTTAGGATTATTTTCATTATGGCTAATTTTCTGACTCCCAGCACAATTCCAGGGGTAATAGCACTATTAGGAAGCCCTCAAGATGATAATATTGCTGTATTTCCAGGTCAAGTTTCTGCCTACCGAGATGGAATACTGTTATTGCAAGGAAATGATAATTTACAAAGTTCTAATGTGAACGATAATCTCTTAGTAAATGGGAATCAAGGGAATGATACTCTGATTTCATCTAATGGATTTGATACAATATTTGGGGGTCAAGATGATGATCGAATTTTTGCTGGAGTTAATAATGATTTAATCTTTGGTAATTTAGGGAATGATACCCAAGAAGGCGGATTAAATGCAGATAGCCTTTATGGAGGTCAAGGGAATGATACCTTGTATGGAGATGAAAACAATGATCTACTCTTTGGTGATATTGGAAATGATATTGTAGATGGGGATGCGGGTGTTGATACATTAACCGGGGGTTTAGGGAATGATACCTTGATTTTTGATCCCGGTGAAGCCAGCTTTTTTGTTCGAGATGTAGACGAAATTCGACAATTTGAAGCGGGAACTAATTTATTTACAGGAGATAAAATTGCTGTGCCTGTAGGAACTGCCATTGATCCGAACTCATTATTTCGAGATCGGTTTGATTTGTTACCCCAAGACAATGATCTCAATGGTGATCAATTGAATGATATTATTGTAGAATTATTGGACGGGAGAATTTTAGGTGTCATCATTAATGATGGGTTCTTACCCGCTCAATTATCCCTGGATTTAGATTTTGTTTTTAGTAACAACTTTGACTTTAATTTATAGGAGAGAATCAGAAATAAAAGCCTAAAAAATCCTTGTTGATGTGCTAACCGATAGTCCGATTTCGATATAACCTAAAACCTCGGATTGTTTTATGGAAACCAACACCAAATTTGATGGGTTTCGTTCCTCAAAATTAGCATTGTTATGTTTATCAATGGTGCTATTATTGACGGGAAATACCCAAACTCAAGTCACAACGACAACGGAAGTGATTGATCAATTGCAAAAATTGACCGATACGAACCGACAAAACCGTTTAGAAGCCATTAAAACCTTAAAAACCTTGGGTTCTCCCGCCATTCCAATTTTAGTGGAAGCCTTAAGGGATGACCAAGAAAGCATTCGCCGAGGTGCCGCTTTTGCGTTGGGAGCGATGGGTCGTGAGGGGGTGGATGCCATTCCGGCACTGCTATCAGCACTGAAAGATCCGGTGTCTGCGGTGCGGATGGATGTGGCGGTGGCCTTGAAACAAATTGGGACAGCATCACCAGAAGCTTTACAACAAGCACTTCAACAGCTAACCGTCGCATTGAATGATCCTGAGACTCCTGTGCGTCAGGGGGCGGCTTTTGGCTTGGGTGTGATGGGTTCAGAGGCGACAGAGGCTATTCCTCCGTTAATTCAGGCGTTGAAAGACTCTAACGAAGAAGTCCGACTGGCGGCGGCGATTGCGTTAAAACGGATGGGTTCTGTGGCGATTCCGGCTTTGAAAGTCGCTTTGAATGACCCGGATATGGGGGTTCGGGCGCGGGCGGCTTTTGCGTTGGGGAATATCCAAGCCTCGGCGATTACGGGTGTGACAGAAGCACTACAAACGAGCGATCGCCAAATTCGTCAAACGGCGGCTTTAACCTTAGATGACTTGACCTCTGACTCGTTACGGGTTCAAAGACTCCAAAATCAACCAGGAGGACGTCCCCTCGGAAATCAACCTGGAATGAATCGCCCCGGAGTCCCTGGAATGAATCGACCGGGGAACAATCCTTGGCCCCAAGGAAATCAAATTCGTCCGATGCGTTCTTAACTGTTTTTGGGTGCGTTTGCTAATTGCTAACGTACCCTATCACTAATTAATATGAATGATGAGCAATTAAACATTAATATTAAAGGATTTTATGCTGAAGCGTTGGCATTAGAACAGGCTGGATATTTTGAGGAAGCAAAGGTAAAATATCAGAAAATTTTAGGATCAAATCCTGATTCTGTTGAGGGATGGTATGGGTTATCGAGGGTTTATTATTATCTGGATCAAAATCAGGATGGGTTGGTTGCTTTAGAACGCAGTTTAGAATTAGATGGAAGTCAAGGGTGTTACTATTATCAGTTGGGTTTAATTTGGGAAAAATTAGGGAATATTACAGAAGCAATTCTAGCGTATGAACAAGAAATTGAGTTAGATTCTCAAGGGATTGAAGGGTGTTTAAAGTTAGGGGATATTTGGGCAGAATCTGGAGAATGGGAAGCCGCAGAATTCTATTATTATCAGGCGATTGAACGACAACCGAAGGCGACAATCGGATATTTAAAATTAGGAAATCTGTTTTTAGGACAAAATCGAGTTAAAAAAGCGATCGCCATTTATGAAACTGGGTTAACTGTTAATCCCCATGATTCTGATTTATTCTATCAAATGGCATTAGCTTTAACGGTTAACCAAAATTCTCAACAAGCTGATTTATATTTTGGGTTAGCGGCAGAATCTCAACATCAATATGAAACGGCGATTCAATTTTATGGGAAGGTTTTACAAGCTCAAGGAGCAACGGTTGAGATTTATTTAAAATTAGGAAATTGTTACCAAAATTTAGATGATTGGGAAGAAGCGGTGAACACTTATGAACAAGGTTTACAACAGTTTCCTGATGAAGTTGAGTTATATTTGGCTTTAATTTTAGCTTGGCAAAATTTAGGAGAAACTCAAACAGCATTACAAATCGCAGCACAGGCGGTTGATCGATTTCCTGATCAGATTTCGGTTAAATGGGTTGAACAATCTTTACTTCCGATTTTATATGATCAGATTGAAGAAATTGCAGTTTATCGAGAACATTTTACCCAAAAATTAACACAATTAATCCAAGAAACCGATTTAGAGAATTTAGAGGTTAGACATCAAGCCTTAAAAGCAATTGGACGGGGAACTTATTTTTATTTACAATATCAAGGATATGATGATTTAGACTTACAACAACAATATGGAAAATGGGTTCATCAAGTGATGAACGCTAATTATCCTGAATGGACAAAACCGTTGACTTTACGTTCTTTCAAGGAAAATCAAAAAATCAAAATCGGATATATTTCACCTCATTTAATTTGGCATACTGTAGGATTAGTTTTTTTAGGTTGGTTGAGAAATTGCGAACACAATCAATTTGAAATTTATTGTTATTTTACAGGAGAAAAAGCAGATTCTATTACAAATTTATTTGAACTTTATAGTGATTATTTTTATCATATTAATAGTAATATAGAGAAAATTGTTGAGCAAATTTTAAAGGATGAATTAGATATTCTTGTTTTTTTAGATATTGGAATGTGCCCGCAAATGACACAAATTGCAGGGTTACGACTCGCCCCGACTCAATGTGTCGCTTGGGGACATCCCGTAACAACGGGTTTACCAACAATTGATTATTTTATATCAGCAGAATTCTTAGAACCTTTAAATGCTGAAACCCATTATTCAGAAATGTTAATTCGTTTACCGAATTTAGGCATTAATTATCATAAGATTTTATTACCAGAAGTTATAAAAAGCCGTTCGGATTTTGGCTTAAAATCTGATTCGATTTTATATTTATCTTGTCAATCTTTATTTAAGTATTTACCGGATTTTGATCAAATTTTAGTGGCGATCACTAAACAAGTTAAATCCGTTCAATTTATATTGATTTCCCATTGGAATAAAGCTATTACCGAAAAGTTTAAACAACGGTTAAAACGAACCTTTGCTCAAAATTATTTAAACAGTGAAGATTATTGTGTAATTTTACCTCGTTTAGATAAAGAAAATTATTTACAATTAAATTTACTAGCAGATATTGGTTTAGATTCCATTCAATTTACGGGATTTTTAACCACTTTAGATAGTTTATCCTGTGGTCTTCCTCTTGTCACCTGTGAGGGAAAATGGATGCGAAGTCGTCAATCTGCGGGAATTTTAAAACGATTAGGAATCACAGAAATTATTGCTCAAAATCAAGAAGAATATATTAAAATAGCAGTAAAGTTAGGTTTAAATCCTGAATGGAGATTGATGATTCGAGAAAAAATCAAGCAAAATCAATATCAACTTTATGAGGATACAAGCGGTGTGAAAGCGTTAGAAAAATTTTATCAACAAACTCAAATCTAGTATTTTAGGGTAGGGTTTGGCTCTCCCAACCTTCTTGGCTGGCTATAAGATATAAAATACAATAAACTTTTCTATTTCTTACGATTAGAATCATGAGTCAAGCAATTTTAGTTAATTTAAGAGAAGCGTTTTTAAATGCACCCGGATTTTGGCAAACTCGATTTTTAATTAAAACCGGAAATTGGTGTAAATTAGTTGAAGGTTTGGATAAAAGTCGCACCGATGGTTATTCAATTCTCGGCGGTTTTGTGAATCAATGTGATCAATTATCAACACAAAAACCCGGATTATACTTATTTTGTGAAAAGAAAAAACAAAAACAAAATGCTACTGAACGATTATATACATTATTTATTTTAGAACCCGATGGTAGTGTTGAAATTTTACATGAATTGAGAACAGCGAGTAAAGATTGGGGAGTACAATTATGGCCCCAAATCGATGCTTATTTTATTCGACAACAGCATTCTGGTGAAAGAAGACGTCAAGAATTATTACAAGAAATTCAACAATTAGAGTTTGAATTAAAGCAACGTCGGGCCGAATTAGCTGCTTTAAGTGAAAATTAAACAGCTATCAAAATTTAAGTTTTTTTCTATCCGAATACTAAGCTGTTACCGATTGACTATTCCCTTCTATTAAATGATTCACTTCAATTCGATTTCTACCTGCCAATTTAGCTTGATATAACGCTTGATCTGCGGCAAAAATAAACTGGTCAATAGATGCTTCTACATGGGGAATAATGGTTGTAAGTCCTAAACTTAAGGTTAAATAAGGTTCAACAATTGAACCTTGATGAATAATCATTTTTTCTTTAATTAATTTTCTCGCTCGTTGAGCCACTTCCATTGCCCCTTCGACGGGTGTATTGGGTAAAATGATCGCAAATTCTTCACCCCCATAACGAGCCACTAAATCCGCCGGGCGACGGGAGCATTTTGTTAAAATACAAGCCACTATCTTTAAACATTCATCTCCCGCTTGATGACCATAAGTATCATTATAAGCTTTAAAAAAATCCAGATCACATAATATTAAAGATAAGGGTAATTTTTCCCGTTTCAGGCGTTTCCATTCTTCCTGTAAATATTCATCAAAACAACGACGATTAGAAATTTGAGTTAAGCCATCAATTAATGCTAACCGTTGTAATTCTTGATTAGCTATAGCTAATTTTTGGTTGGTTTCTTCCAGTTGCGTTGTTAATAACCGTTCCCGTTCAATTTGATGTTTAAGTTCTGCCATCACCCAACAACTTTGGAAAATTCGACGCACCCGTTGACGTAATACTGCCCAATGAATCGGCTTAGTAATATAATCCATTGCCCCCACCTCAAAGGCTAAATCAACAGAGGCTTGGTCTTCTAATACGGTAATCATTAAAATCGGTGGACAATTCTCTCCTAAACGCTGTTTTAATTCATGACAACAGGTAAATCCATCAATTCCAGGCATCATGGCATCTAAGAGAATAATATCTGGCATCAATTTTTGACAAATTTCTAAACATTCTTCTCCCGTTGCAGCTTCCATTAAACGATATCCTTCTCGTTCCATTGCTCGACGCAAAACTAAACGAATGGTTTTCTCATCATCAACAATTAAAATTAGGGGTTGGCTGGGTTCAAATTTAGAATGGCTCATTTGATTAGATTCGGATTAATTCTTGCTGCAATGCGACTTTAACGTTTTCATATTCTTGGGTTAACTGCTCTATTAAAGATTCAACATGACCCACTAAACCTGTACGTCCTTTGACCTCTAATTCACCAGCAAGTTCAGCTAAATGTACTGCTCCTACCGTAACACTTAAAGACTTGAGCGCATGAGCCGATTTTTGTAGCATCAAAGCGTCTTGATTGGTAATTGCGTCCTGTATGGCTTGTAAACGTTGAGGAGCATCTTCTAAATAACTGTTAAACACCTCAGCTAATAGAATATCGGCATCTTCTCCTGCCATTAATCTTAAACTATTGATGGTTTCTTCATCTAGGGAACTGTTAGTGATGGAGTCTTGAATTTGAGATGATAAATATGGGTTATTAATGACAGATAAATGCTGAGACACAGAGGATAATTTTTGAGGATCAACTAACCCTTGAGAAGAGCTATTTTTAAAATTTTTATAACGCTCAAAAGCCTCAATTAAAGTTGTTATCCGAATGGGTTTACTAATATAATCGTCCATTCCTGCATTTAGGCATTCTTCTTTATCTCCTTGCATAGCATGGGCAGTCATAGCAATAATCCAAGGACGAGAAACTGTTGGCCATTCTTTACAAATAGAGCGCGTCGTTTCTAAGCCATCCAATTCTGGCATTTGTACATCCATGAAAACAATATCATAGGGTTGACGTTGTAAGGAGTCAATCGCTTCTAAACCGTTATTAGCAACATCCGCCCGATAGCCTAAACGTTGTAACATTTTGAGCGCAACCATTTGATTAACCGGAACATCTTCCACTAACAAAATTCTTAAAGATAAAGTTTCTGCCAAGGGAGAATATCGAGGTGTTGACGTTGGAAAAAGCTGGATTGTCGTTGGTTGATGGCTGAGAATTTGAGCTAAAGTCTTATAGAGTTGAGATTGTTTAATCGGTTTGGTTAAGCTGGCAGCAAATAAATTTTTAGAAGAGGCATCTTGAGGTAAAAAATAACCTACAGAACTTAATAAAACCAAGGGTAAATGTTGAGTATAGGGTAACGCATGAATACAGTTAGCTAAACTTAAACCATCCATTTGTGGCATTTGCATATCAATAATTGCCAAATCAAAACCTTGATCTTGAACTAATAAAGTTAAGGCTTCTAAGCCAGATTCAACTGCTTGCACAGTCATTCCCCAAGATTGAGCTTGTAAGGTGAGAATTTGACGATTAGTGGCATTATCATCCACAATTAATAACTTTTTATTTGATAAATCAACAGCCACCGTTTCCCTCTCAAAAAGGGATTGATTGGGGTCTGATTCAAGGATTAAGGTGACATAGAAAGTTGACCCAACATTAGGGGTACTTTCTACCCAAATTTTACCTTGCATCATTTCAGATAAACGTTTACTAATCACTAATCCTAATCCCGTTCCTCCATAACGTCGAGTCATGGAAGAATCCACTTGACTAAAGGGTTTAAATAATCGTTCTCTGCGTTCTTCAGGAATTCCGATTCCCGTATCTTTAACCGCAAAGTGAAGTTGATATAACGGTGATGGAGTTTCCTGTTGTATTGATTCAGCATCAATAGAAATAATCACCTCTCCCGTTTCAGTAAATTTAACAGCATTACTCAACAAATTGACTAAAATTTGTCGAATTCGAGTGACATCTCCGAGGAAAATTGCCGGGGTAGAAGGGGAAATTAAATAAGCTAATTCTAAATTTTTCCGATGGGCAATAGGGGCAATTAAATCTAAAGCTTCTTCAACACAAGTGCGTAGATTAAAGGGATGTTTTTCTAAATCTAATTGATCGGATTCAATTTTAGAAAAATCAAGAATATCATTAATCACCGTGAGTAACGTATCACTACTGGTGCGAATAATTTCTACAAATTCCTGTTGTTGAGAGGTTAGGTTCATATCTAATAATAATCCTGTCATCCCAATCACTGCATTTAAGGGAGTCCGAATTTCATGACTCATCATGGCTAAAAATTCACTTTTCGCACGATTGGCAGTTTCTGCTTGCAGTTTAGCTTTTTCTAATGCTAAATTTTGTTGGGAAAGTTGTTCTCCTTGACGAATTTCTTGCTCTAAAATTTTGCCTTGGGCTAAGGCAATTCCCACTTGAGCAGCAACGGCTTCTAAAAGTTCAATTTCATGTTCTGTCCAGTCTCGAAAGCGATCACACTGATGTAATGTAATTACGCCATTGGGTTGACCTTTATAGGATGTTCGTACCGCTAAGATAGATTTTAATTTAATCTGACGACAAAGAACTTTAAGGGTTACTAATAAAGGCTCATTGTAAACATTAGATATAGCCATTGCTTGTTCTTGAACAATTAATTGTTTCCCATAGGGATTGTCCTGAATTGAAATTTTAACTCCCATTAAAGAGGGATAACCTGCAACTAGATATTCAGCCACAACTGGCAATTCTGAAATCGGATGTTCAAGATAGGTATGAATTAAACATCGATTGACCCCGAAGGTTTGCCCTAACAGTTGGGCGGTTGTTTCTACAATGCGTTTTGTATTTAAACTTTGGCGAATTTCTTCGGTAATGGTTTTTAGTAAAATGGCTTGTTTAACTTGTTCTTTTAATTGTTCTTCAGCTTCTTTGATTTTAGTAATATTAAAATGAATCGCTAAATATTGAAACGGTTTATTTTCTGCATCTAAAAATGGAACAATTGTTGTATCGATCCAATAAAATTGACCGGATTTAGATTGATTTTTAATTTCACCTTGCCAAACCTTCCCTTGTTGAATCGTTGACCATAAATCCGTAAAAAATTCAGGAGGATGATAACGAGAATTAACAACTTTATGGGTATAACCCATTAATTCTTCTTTAAAATAACCGGAAATTTGGCAAAATCGTTCATTAACATAACTAATCTTTCCTTTACCATCTGTCATGGAAACAATAGCAGCTTGATTGAGGGCAAACTTATGAAAAGCTAACTCCCGTAAGGTTTTTTGTAAGGCTTCTTGAGAACGTTTCCGTTCGGTAATATTATTACCAATGGCTAAAAATCCGGTAATTTCTCCGTCTTGATTTTTTAAAGAGGTGATTGAAAGTAACACCGGAAATCGATCACCATCTTGACGGATATAAGACCATTCTCGCTCATCAATATCTCCTTTTAAAGCTTTAGCTATAAATACTTCAAAACCCGGTTGAATCGGAGTTCCTAATTCTTGAGACAATAACACAGCCCGTTGTTTGATTTCTTCGGGATCATGAATGAATTCAAGGGTTTGATGTTCAATGATGTCTTCGGCTGAATAACCTAATAATTGTTCTGCGGTTTTATTAAATGTCCGAATACTGCCATCAATTGTTGTCGAAATAATGGTATAATTCGCACTATTGAGAATTGCTTGTTGTAGCGTTGTGGTTTCTTCCAGAATTTTGCGAGTTGCTTCTTCTTTACGAATTTGTAGGATTAATTTTTGATTAATTTCTTCTAGTTGTTGAGATTTGACTTTAGAACTTCTAGCAAAATACAACGTTAATGCGGAACTCAACCCAATCATTAATCCCCCTAATAAAATAACTGTTGATAGGGGTGATTTAACGTTTTGCCTCAAGGATGAACTTCTGGCTAAGATTACTTGCAATTCTCGTCCATCAATCTTGAGATGTTTGGTTTCTTTTTGTTGAATATAATTTTTAGGATTTTGATGGTAATCTTGAGGGATTAACCCAGACCCCGTTAGAACCATTAAACCAGAAATTCCAGTTCCTGTTAGCAAGGGAATCCAACCAATTTTTTTAAAAATCTTGTTTAAAATTATCATTAATATCTCTCCCTTAAAACCAAAAAGATATCTTTTTACGGTCAGTTTTAGAAAGCTTATTTTGCTTAATATTTTTATATAATTTTACAGGTGAAATCTAGCTGATCAAGTCCTTTAATTCAATATTATGACAATTTGGCTGATATGATTCTTCTGTTTTTTAAATTAACTCGGATTTTAGATCAATGATAACTATGTTCTAGGTCAGATTCGGACATCCATCATGGCACTCACCTGAATTGTAGAGCATCCTATGTCCTTACTCACTTGATTTCGTTGCTATTCTATATCCTTTTATTTCACTCTTCTCCCATTCTTCTTCTTCTATCTCTATTATCTTATTTTGTGCTTCTTTTAGACTTAATGGCACTCTTGTTATCCATGTATCCCACTTTTTTATTGACTTCTTCTACTAATTCCATCTCATCTATTACGCCTGCTACTATTCCTAAATGGTCTAAATTGACGATTTATATCGCTTCTAAAGGGTTTTTCATATTTTTATTTGTTCAGCTACTCTCATTCTTATTCTACATCAAAAATGATTACTGTTTTTAGCATATTTTAATGCACACTTTAACATCAGAATCTCTGCCCCAACCCGAGGAAACGCTGGGTGAATACGTGCGACGGCTGCGAAGATTGAAGCGTTTGAGTCAAGAGCAGTTGGCGCAAGGGTGTGGGTTGCATTTGCAAAGTATTGGGAAGATTGAGCGCGGGTTAACGACTCGTTTGAGTCAGAAGGCAAAACAGGGTCTAGCTCAGGTGTTGGGGGTTCCGGTGGCCTATTTGGAGGCGGCGGAGCGAGGGACGGGGGTGGAGATGTCTCATGCGCTGAAACTGTGTCTGCACTGTTGGACACCGGGGACAGTACCGGAGTTGGGGTGGACTGACCCCAAGGCTAAGTTTTGTTTTTTGTGTGGGGAGGGTCTGTGCGATCGCTGTCCTAAGTGTTCTCATCCCATCACGTCTGAGCAATATCGGTTTTGTCCGATGTGTGGTCAGTCTTATCGGGATGGAAAGCACAAAGCTGTTGAGTTGAGAAAGACAGAGCAGAAATAAGAGTTAGAAAATCCAACAATAGAAAATATGCTAAAGTTGAAAAAAAATTATCAAGAGTTTAAAGGATGAATTTAAGAAACTTATTACAACAAAAACGAGAAGAAATTCTCAACCTGGCTACTCAATACGGTGCTTACAATGTGTGTATCTTTGGGTCAGTTGCACGAGGGGAAGAACGGGAGGATAGTGATATCGATTTTTTAGTGGAGATGGAACCGGGACGAAGTTTGTTAGATTGGATTGGGTTAATGCAAGATTTGGAAGACCTTTTAGGTAGAAAAGTAGATGTGGCAACAGTTAAGGGATTGCAAGAATATTTCCGGGAACAGATTCTTAGAGAAGCGGTTTTACTATGACGAATGATTTGATGTACCTTCGAGATATTCTTGAACGGATTGAACGGATTGAGACCTATACTCAAGGGGGAGAGGTTGAATTTTTTCAGACGACTCTTATTCAAGATGGTGTAATTCGGAATTTTGAAGTGATTGGAGAAGCGATTAAGCAACTTTCCCCTGAATTAAGGCAGAAGTACCCAGCTATTCCTTGGCGCAAACTCGCAGGGTTTAGAGATATTCTCATTCATGCTTATCGAGGAATTGATTTCCGATTAGTCTGGAATACTGTTGAACAAGATTTACCTCAAATTAAAAGCTATATTTTATCCATCATTCAATCATTAGATGTTTAATGACAAAACTATCATAGCCGGATGATAAAATATAATCTATATATAATTTTAGAATGAGTTTAAACTTAACTTTAAGTCAAATTAAACCCTCCAAACCGATTCAATATTATTCTAATACCGCCTTCCTTAATGAAGTTGATTTACTCACAGGGTGACAACCCCGTCAAAAACCTGATCGAGAGGGAATGGAGGCAAATTGCGGTAAAAAAAGATGGGGTAGTATTCGTGAAAAAGCCCCATCAAGTCAAAATGATTCCTCAATTTTACCAGCTTGATTGTGTTTATGGTCAGTCTAATTTGGTACCAACGTGCTATTCCTTTATATTGGCGACTATAGCGCTACGCATTACAGTTAGGACATTTCTGAATTCTCAAACCCTTTCACTTCTTACTGTTCCCTGTTCCCTGTTCCCTTGCGCGTAGCGCTATAGGAATGGAGTTTTTTCAAGAAATTGTCAATGAATTAATGCTCATCAGACGTAACAAGTTGCCTTTTTTTCAGAGGGGGTTAAGGGCTATGTCCTTGATTTTATCAACCTTTTAACGGGGTTGTCACCCCGTCAGGCATCCGACTCCTGACTCGCCAGAAGGTTTCATTCTCGCTTCTAAGGACTGCAAGTATCAATGAAAAATCGGAAGACAGAAAATCAAATTTTCCATCTTCCGTTCAAGTTAAATGAAATTTTGAAAGCCGTGGATTTTAGTGACCAATCCCAATATATTGAAACCCAGCACTTTCTAATTTTTTACGATCTAAGAAATTACGTCCGTCGATCATAAATGCAGAGTGCATTCTTTTCGCCATTTTTGCATAATCAAGGTTGTGGAATTGTGTCCAATCTGTAATTAAAACTAAAGCATCACAGCCATCGGCTAACAATTCAGGATCGGTTTCAACGATCACACCCGTTAAGCCATGACGCATTCCACTTTGAGAAATAATCGGATCATAAGCTTTAACTTTTGCGCCTAAACGGTTCAATTCTTGGATAATATTCAACGCAGGAGCATCTCGTAAATCATCCGTATCCGGTTTAAACGTTAACCCTAATAATCCAACGGTTTTACCTTTCAAAATTTTCAAAGCTTGTTGTAATTTTTCAATAGCAATGGTACGCTGACGGTTATTAACTTCTACGGCGGCTTTTAACAATTGAGCTTCATAATTATAGTCATCGGCGGTATGAATTAAAGCCGAAACATCTTTCGGGAAACAGGAACCGCCCCAACCGATTCCCGCTTGCAAAAACTTATTCCCAATTCGAGAATCTAAACCAATTCCTTCCGCCACTTGTTTAACATCAGCACCGACGCGATCGCAAATATTAGCAATTTCGTTAATAAAGCTAATTTTGGTAGCTAAGAACGAGTTAGCGGCATATTTAATCATTTCAGCCGAACTCAGATCCGTTAACACAATGGGAACCGGAGGTAAGGAAGGGTGATCGGAATATTTTCGGGATACTAACGGTGCATATAATTCCTGCATCACACCTAATGCTTTTGCGCTATTACTTCCTAACACAATCCGATCAGGATTAAAGGTGTCATAAACAGCCGAACCTTCCCTTAAAAATTCGGGGTTACTCACCACATCAAATTCAGCTTCAATAGGAGTTCCCGCTATCCCTTTAGCTTTTTGCTGTTCTGTTACCCCATCTAAAACAATCATTCGCACCCAGTCACCCGACCCAATCGGGACAGTCGATTTATTGACAATCACCTTATAACCGGTGGTGAGGTTAGCACCAATCCCCCGTGCCACTGCTTCCACATAACGGGTATCACTTTCACCCGTTGGTAAAGGCGGAGTTCCAACGGCAATAAATAAGACCTCACCCTGTTCAACACCTGCACTTAAATCCGAAGAAAAATCCAGACGTCCAGATTCCATACAGGATTTCATTAATTCAGGTAATCCCGGTTCATAAATGGGGGATTGTCCCGACTTCATTAATTTAACTTTTTCTTCGTTATTATCAATACAAATGACATCATGCCCAATCTGTGCTAAACAAACTCCTGTAACTAAACCGACATATCCTGTCCCAATCACACAAACACGCATAAATGTATCCTCAAATTTTTGACAATATGCTAACAAGAAGAAGTCAGAAGATAGAAGGAAGAGGAACTGTAAGTTGTGGGGTGCAAAGTGCAGAGTGCAGAGTGCGGAGTACGATGTTTAGGGAAAGCCATAGGAGTTCATTATTTCTCCCCCTGCTCCCGGTGTTCCCCCTGCTCACGGTGCTCCCCCTGCTCACGGTACTCCCCTATCTTCTATCCTTAAGATGGGTAGATGCGTTGCCGAAAATCCTCCACTGTTAATTCTAATCCTTGATCGAGTGGGATTGTTGGTTCCCAATTCAAATACGTTTTAGCACGAGTAATATCAGGTTGTCGCTGTTTTGGATCATCTTCCGGTAGCGGTTTAAATTGAATTTCAGCATCAGGGTTAATCAGAGTTTGAATTTTTTGGGCTAATTCCAAAATCGTATATTCCCCTGGGTTGCCCATATTAACAGGGCCAATATAATCACTATTCATCAAACGGATGAATCCTTCTACTAAGTCTGATACATAACAAAAACTTCGGGTTTGGGAACCATCCCCATAAACCGTTAACGGAATTCCTCGCAAAGCTTGAACGATAAAATTACTTACCACACGGCCATCATTTTCTAACATTCGCGGGCCATAGGTATTAAAAATTCGTACCACCCGAATATCAACTTCGTTTTGACGATGATAATCAAAGGCTAAGGTTTCCGCCACCCGCTTTCCTTCGTCGTAACAGTTACCACAAAAGGCAACTCGTCCATTACGGCGCACACAAATAACATGATTTTTCACATTCACACAATACACTTTCCCGACATAGTGAAACCGTTCGGGTTCAACTAAATTGGCATCAACGGCGGGACGGATATTGACGCGATAGAGATCACGTCCGATGGCATGGGAAACAACAGAAGCGGTATATCCACAACGCAGGGCTAATTCTTGTACATCGTTAGCTAATTGCTTAGATTTGCTATAGTAAGTATAATAATCACCCCGTTGACTTCCATCTCCTAAAATTAAGGCGTTGAAAAGAATTAAGGATTGACGTCGAGACAATTGTAAAAACTCACGGGGAATATATTTATCACCGGATTGACCCAAAGGTAATAAAATCTCTGCTAATTGTTGACTACAAATCCGAAATTGATGGTGATCAGAATCAAAAAATTTCCAAGGTAAGCGTTGGAGACAGTTGGCAATTTTAGCTCGTCCTTCAGGGTTTTCTTGAGCAATTAAGATGTTATAGTCCGCCACATCATAATCAGTACCCCCCACCGCACGCACCCGTCGCCGGACATGAACACAACCTTCAGAAATGTAATAACCCAGGAATTCTAACCAGTCATCCATTTTGACTTTTTCCACCCGCACTTTCCCATGACGTGGTGCTGGGTCTAAATCAAATTCTTCTTGGTCTGAGGCATCAAATTCTGCACCCGTGACCACTCGCCATGAATGCCAGTGTTTGTCCTCCCCCGCTTGAATTGATTTTAATTTTCCGGTTTTACCCCGAACATACATCCAGTGGTTGGGGGTGACGCAAAGATCAAATTTACTGTTAGCAAACCGCAACATTTCCCCAATATAGGGTTGAACAATATATTCATCAGGAACGTGATATTCAATTTGATGGTTTTCGTTGAGGGTGGCAACTTTGACACCGGGTTGCAAGTTAGGGAACTGAACCCAACCTTG
Source organism: Planktothrix sp. (assembly GCF_046067725.1). Classification (NCBI taxonomy): domain Bacteria; kingdom Bacillati; phylum Cyanobacteriota; class Cyanophyceae; order Oscillatoriales; family Microcoleaceae; genus Planktothrix; species Planktothrix sp. The sequence continues at coordinate 14,236 of NZ_JBJUDF010000218.1, read as the reverse complement.
CTCGGTTAAAATTTCCGTTTCTGGATCGTAACAGGATCGAATCCCAATACAATTGACATTTCCGCGATACTCTTCGGTTTGGGGATGAACATCAGGATCACCATAAACTTCAGAGGTTGACGCCAAGAAAAACCGAGCTTTGATCCGTTTGGCTAACCCTAACATATTCAGGGTTCCCATCATGTTGGTTTTGATCGTCTTAACCGGGTTGTATTGGTAATGAACGGGAGAAGCGGGACAAGCTAAATGATAGATTTGATCCGCTTCTAAGCGAATGGGTTCAGTAATATCATGGCGGATCAGTTCAAAATAGGGATTGCCAATCCATTTGAGGATATTCCGTTTTGTCCCCGTAAAAAAGTTATCGAGGCAAATCACTTCATGGCCTTGTTCCATTAAGCGATCAATCAGATGTGAACCAATAAAACCTGCGCCACCTGTGACTAAGATTCTCATGCGTGCACTCGCTCAAAAATTGTAGAGAATAAAAGTTGGATGGACAACAATCTATTTGTGTCACCCTTGTCATATTTAGTCCAATAGGTTGCTGTCAATTCCACATCCATCCTACTCGATTTTGGAAGCATCAAATTGAAGTTTTACTAAAAATTTAGAGACGTGCGATCGCACGTCTCTACAGGTTCATCCATTTGTTTCTAACAGAACTCCTCATTAGGCTAGAGCTTCGCTATTGCGGTAGCTGAAGGCCATATCAAGGAGTTTAGCCCAACGTTTTTGGACTTGTTTCGGGGTGCATTTTAAAGCAGAGGCGATGGTTTTATCACTATCTTCTGTTTCTTTGAGTTGTAATAACTTTTGTTGATCAGCCGATAATTGTGTCAGGAACATTTCCCATTGTTGAGTGTTCATTCCTAATTTTTGGTTAATATCAGCACCTAACCATTCATGAACAAGTTTCCAGTTGGTAGACCGGGCAAATTTTTCAACGTGGTATTTAAACCGTTGTTGCAGATAGTCCCGTTGACGGGGAGTTAAACCCAGAGCTTTATCAATATCACAAGCTTGAAGATCTTGGATTTTCAGGTTTAAATATTTGACACAATCGCTTTGTCCTTGAGATTCTAAATATTGAACCAATTCGGCAATCACCCGATCTCTTAAAACACTTTCAGCCGGATCAACGGTTTCTGATACCATTTTTTCTCGAATTTGCTGCATGGCTGAGGTACGACTTTGAGCTTCCGCTTCTTCGGTTTTACCGCCTTCAACGGCTAATTCAATATCCATCGAGGTTTCTGGCGGTTGACCTTTGGCAAAGCTTTGGGCACGTAATACAATTAACCGTTGACGGTTACGACCGGGTAAACCGATTTGACGTTTAGCATATTGTTCGGTAAAGGCCATATATTCGGCTAATTCTAAACGAGTGCGGGGGGTGTAGTCCGCTTCCAAGGCGTGTTCGCGACGAAACGCCCGCAGAGACTCGACATAAAACCCTTGCAGAAAGTCTTCAATTAAGTTGTAACGAGCTTGGAAGCTTAACTGAGACTCAAAGGACGCAACGTGACGATACACCATCGCGGCTAAGTTAGAATGCAGTTCTACCCGACCTTGACGAGAACCGAGTTTATAATAATCTAAGCATTTTTGTAACCGATGACGAGCTAAACTTAATTGCCAGGTTTCCACATCGCCAGAGGTTTGAATGCGATTGCTTTTTTCGCAAATGCGTTCGACTTCTAACGCCATCCGTAGTGTCACTGACCGACCACTAGCGGGAAGGGTTTTGACGATTGTTTGCAGTTCTTGTAATAAAATTTGAGCTAATGTTTGAGAATTAATTGAGTTAAGAGTAACTTGAGAATTTTGAATAGAAATATCTTGTGCAAACATGATGGATGTCCTGGGGTAAAGCACGGTTTATAAAGGCGGAGAGTCAAAGGCGGTTTGTGTTTCCTGATTCAACTCTCTACACTTTGAATAGTAGAAGCAGCCCCCTGGAAGTGGGGATCGGAATGTTCCACTCTTTGAGGTAACTGGTTAGATGCCTTTGTGTATTCCTCTACATCAAGCAATAGTGCATCACCCTGAAGCTCTTATTTAATCGGTATTACAACCTTATTTTTGAAGCTTTGATCACACCCGATTTAGGTTGAGGTTGCCGATATGATCCATAGACCAGTTTGACAACTGGCTCCCTGAATCTTAAGAAGAGACACTGTAATTGGGAGTTCCTGGGGTGAAGATTTCGGTCAAGGGTCTATCTCTAGTAAAAGTCCGGTGTGTGTAGAGACGGACTGACCCGATCCTTAAGATTAAAAGCGATCGCACCTTTTCAGTTCGATTTCATCAATCGCGATCGCTGGCTTTCAACTCCAAATTAAGCTTTTTCTAAAGGAGCCATTGTTAACCCTTCTCGACTTAATTGTTGATGATATAATTCAGCTTGTTCTAGGGGGCCAACCCAAACCGTTGCTTGACCTTCATAATGAACTTGATTAGTTAATTCCCAAGCGAGATCCGTTGTCATCCCCGGAATATATTGCATCAAACAATGGGCGACGTGCTCAAAGGTATTAAAATCATCATTTAACACAATCACCTTATAATTCGGATAGGGTTGCTTAACGGTTTGGCTGGAACGAGTCGGTGCAACCGTGGGGGAACTTGTCATGGCTTGAATGGATACTACAATTTTTTGACTCATATCAATCAGCTTAATTTCAAGACCTATACAAATTAAAGAATCATGTTTTATCTTCTTAACCCACACCTGAATGATTGCGGTTCGGGGTTGTGTTAGAGTATTATACCTTAAAATTGTTTTGAAGTTCCTATTGGATAATTTTTTTTAAAATAATTCAATTTAAAGTTTACCAAATGCTCCCCAAATTGTACCGGAAATCATCCCCCAAATACTCCCCACTCCAGCCGATACAATAATGGCAGCAATTAATAATGGAGTCGTACCAGTTGTTGAAGAACTATCTAAAAAATGAGCGAAACGGGTCGCACCCAAAACCCCTAAACTGGCTCCAGAAATTGCTCCTAAAAAATTCCCCCAAATTCCTCCAATCAAAGCACCTCTTCGTCCTGATAAATGTAGGGATAAGGGTAAACTAGGAGCACCTCCAATACATCCAAATAATCCTCCCGCGCAAGTTCCACCTAATGTGCCAACCCCCGCCGACACCAAGGCTGTCGCAATCATTCGCAAAGTAATTTCCGATAAAGATGATGTTGTTTGTTCAAATTGCTCCCATCCAACGGCTAGAATTGCTAATCCTATTCCGCCTAATGTTCCAAGATAAGAACCCCAAACTCCTCCAACAAAAGCTCCTCGCCTTCCCCATAATCGCCCAATATTAGGTAAGGATAAAGGAGGTTTAAATAAATGCCAAATTGACCCCCAAATTACACCCATTAACCCCCCCCAAATTAACGCTTGACCAATCAGGGGTTCCTGTTCCATAATTCCAAAAATTAATCCAGCAATCACCGCCGCGACAAAAATTCCTGACCACCCCCCTAAAATTAACGCCACTGCTCGGTTAATTCCCCCAGGTGGAGGAAGATAGATACTAATCACACCCCCAATAAATGCTCCCCACATAGCTCCCACCATTAACCCTCCTAAAATCGCTTCTTTCCCTTCCACAAAGGCAAAAATTAAGGCAATAATAGCTGATAAAACTGACGACCCCCAGAGTCCTCCTAATATCACTCCTTGAAATAAATTTCCGAGAAAAGTTTGTAGATTTAAGTTGGGAGTTTGGGGTAAAACTAAAGTTTTTTTACGGGTTGAAACGGTCGCAGGAGCAGGGTTTGCAGGGGGAAATAAAGAACGGGGATTAACGGGTGTAGGTTTCTGATTTAAAATCCGTTTCCGTTTCCGTTTAAGGGGTTGTAAATGTTGTTTTTGTTGTACTGCTATTCGGGAAGGAAAAGGATCTCGACCGCCTAACTTTTCGGTGCGATCGCACCAAGGGCAAGAATCTAAATGATTGCCATAGCGGTGTTCTGGTTGTTGACTACAGGTCATTAAATTGGCTTCAGCTTCCTTTAAAACCATTAACCAAGTTTTGCCATCCGGTCGAACTTGAGGATGATTAAATCCCCCTTCAAAACATTGAATAAATAATTGTTGTAATTTCGGATATAATAATTCAAAAGGAGGAGCAAAAGGCATTGGTTTATAAGGAACTGGTTTTGTTCCATAAACAAAATGACCCGCCCTCACCCTGGACTCGATGGCTGGAGGGTCGCCACTGCCTTGATAAACCCCCGAAAACGGGTGAGTTCCTTCCATCAACAGTAGAAAAATTAACACCGCTAGTCCAAAGCGATCTTGTTCTGGGGTGCGGTCTAACTCGCGAAAGGCTTGTCCTTGAAGTTCTGGGGGAGTGAATTCGGCTTTACCAACAGGACAACGATAAATTAACCCGGTATCGGGATCTCGAACTTGGAAAGAGTCGGTATCAACGAGGGTAACTAAGGCGGTATCACTAACTAAAATATTCGATTCGTTGACATCTCCAATCACATATCCACTACTATGTAAATCGGCAACGGAAGCGACTAAATTACGAGCCGTGCGATGAAGATATAAATAGTTAAATAAAGGTTTTTGTTCGCGGCGACTTTTAGGAGTATAAAAAATATGAATAGGAGTGGCTTTATGAACTCGTGGCATTAAATAACCCACGATTTGACGTTTTAGGTCGCAGGTATGCAGCAAGTCAACGGGCCATGCGATCGCCGTCATTGGTGGGGAAACCATCGCCGTTGCGGGAGGATAGTTGTACATGACGGTGAGTTTATCGGCGTCTTCGTCGGTGGGTTTATGGTAGATTTTAGCGACTAAATTGGCATCTTCTAAAATGCCATAGATGCGTCCTTCTCCCCCACTGCCGAGGGGAGTATGGGTATCAAGGGTGATGGTTTGTCCGTTGAACTGGCGTTGCAGCCGCATAACAAGTGAAGGGTTAACGGGGATATTCTTCCATTAAAGAGCGAACTTGTTCAGCATGATAGGAACTTCGGGTTAAGGGAGAAGCCACCACTTGCAAAAACCCAATAGACTCGCCAAATTCTCGCCAAGCGTTAAATTGTTCAGGGGAAATAAAGCCAGCAACGGGTAAATGTTTGGGGGTCGGTTGCAGATATTGACCCAAGGTTAAAATATCACAGTCAACGGCCCGTAAGTCTTCCATTGTTTCCCGAACTTCCTCATCGGTTTCACCCAGTCCGACCATAATTCCTGATTTGGTATAAACTTCTGGGGCCAGTTGTCGGGAGCGTTTTAACAATTCTAAACTGCGCTGATAGTCTCCCTGGGGACGAACCCGACGATACAAGCGTTTAACGGTTTCCGTGTTGTGGTTCAAAACTTCCGGTTTTGCTTGCAAAATGATTTCTAAAGCGTCCCAATTGCCACACAAATCAGGAATTAAGACTTCAATGGTGGTTTGGGGAGAAACCGAACGCACCCCGTCAATACATTTAACGAATTGGGAAGCACCGCCATCGGGTAAGTCATCCCGGTTCACGGAGGTGATGACAACATGATTTAGGTTCAGGCGTCGAACTGCTTCCGCTAAACGTTCCGGTTCAGTGGGATCTAAGGGTTGAGGTTTTTTTTCAAAATCAATATCACAGTAGGGACAGGCGCGAGTACAAGCTGGCCCCATGATTAAAAATGTGGCAGTTCCGGCGTTGAAACACTCGCCAATATTGGGACAGGAGGCTTCCTCACAGACGGTGTTTAAGCCTAAGTCCCGTAAAATTCCTTTAACGTTTCCGACGCGCTCCCATTGGGGGGCTTTCACGCGCAACCAGTCCGGTTTGACAACCACGGGCTACCTTTTCCTACTCAACTTACATTTTTTGATCGTAACTGATATTTTATATGTTATACTCACAAATAATGTCTTGTTGAGACACCGGGATGTAGCGCAGCTTGGTAGCGCACCTCGTTCGGGACGAGGGGGTCGCAGGTTCAAATCCTGTCATCCCGATTGATCATGTTTACTACTAACCCCTATCCAAAATGGGTTTACTACCAAAACACGCTACACCCACTGATTTGTAAAGACTGTAAACTCTTAATTGTACGCGCTTTAGACGCAAACAACTATTAAGCAACCAAGTTAAGTTTTCACCCACGCCACAAACCACTAACCATTACCCCGATCAGTAAAGTCATTTTCTTTCTTCCACACAATCAATTCTTGGAATACACAGTGATAAAAATCGCTTTTATTCTACTATTATAAATAACATCAAAAATCAGAGGAATTTCATAGAAAAAGGGTTGAGCACTCGTATAAAGACACGTTTATTGTCCTGAGCTATTGATACCCTATATATCATAGGTTGAATAAATGAAGTTAATCTTCTTTGATTCAAAGGTGTTAAGGACGGGACTGACGGGGCTCGAACCCGCAACTTCCGCCGTGACAGGGCGGTGCTCTAACCAATTGAACTACAGTCCCTTGCTGTTGTTCGTTTTTTGCGACAATTTTTATTATTACTGCTTTTTCTAAATTTGTCAATACTTTGCAGAAAAATTTTTTTTGATCTTCTGAATGAACCTCCGGTGGCCCGTTCCCGACGAAACGAATCACCCAGAATCCGTAACGTTAGACTAAAAGAAAGTCATCAGGAGTGATCAGGAGTGAATCGAGGGGTTAAGCAATTAGACGAATTAACTCAGAAACAATTGGAAACTTGGGCGAAGGAAGCCCAACGTCGCAGTCAATTAGGCCAGTTACCCACCTATATTCCCCAATTAGCCCAGGTCAACCCCCAGGAAGTTGTGGTACAAATCCTCACCCTGACGGGGAAATCTTTTCAAGCGGGGAATCAAAGCCTACGGTTTCCTTTGATGAGTGTGATGAAGCCGTTTTTATTACTCAATCGACTGGTGGAATTAGGAGAGGATGAGGTGTTCAAGCGGGTGGGGGTTCAACCGTCAGATCAACCCTTCAATTCCCTAGAGCAACTTCAAGCTGATGACGGATGGCCAAGAAATCCCATGTTAAATAGTGGGGCGATCGCCTTAGCCGCCTTACTCCCTGGACAGAATGCGGGTTCTCGCTGCGATTATCTTTGTTCTTGGTTAAATCAAACCGCCCATTGTCAGTTAGTGTTAGATCAAGCCATTCTGGAGTCGGTGCGTTCGGCGCCTAACCCTAGAAACCAAAGACTGATTGCGAGACTCCAAGGGTCAGGTTATGTCGAACATCCTGATTTAACCCTGGATACTTATAACCAAATTTGTTGTTTATCGGCTACGATTTCCGATTTAGCAGAATTGGGTTTATTATTAGTAAAACCGCCTGATCTTAAATGGCAAGTTCCGAGTCGGATGGTGAAAGCATTAATGATGACCTGTGGGTTATACGAAGCATCAGGACAGTTTGCGGTAGATGTTGGACTTCCAACCAAATCGGGGGTAAGTGGGGCTGTTTTATCAATTATTCCGCAACAAGGAGCGATCGCTTGTTACAGTCCTCCCCTTGATCCTGAAGGAAATTCTGTGGGAAGTTTATTTTTAATTCAAAAAATCGCTCAAAGTTTAGGGTTAAGTGTGTTTAATTAGACTGAATGAATTGTCGAATTTCATCAGCCGTTGCGGGTGCTAATAAAATCCCATTTCGATAATGTCCCGTTGCTAATAAAATATTAGAAAATCCGGGTAAATTACCAATGACTGGGGCGGGAATTCCTTCAGGGCGAGGGCGTAACCCTGACCAAGTTTTAAGAATCGTTGCTGTTTCTAACGCCGGACACATGGCGATCGCTCCTTTTAATACTAAGTCTAAAGGTTCAGAATTAACCAAAATTTCTTGATCATTTTCAGGAAATTCAACCGTTGCGCCGACCCAATATTCTGCATTTCCTAACGGTACAATATGAACATCATTTCCGGTAATGACAGGTTCTAACCCTAATGTTCCTAACGGTTGAATACAACGAACTTGCAAGGCTTGTCCTAAAACTGGACGAATTTTAATCGGTTTTTTGGGTAGGGTTTCAGATTCCAAACTGGAAATTAAGGGTGTTGTTCCTAACCCGGAAGCGATCACCACCCAATCAAAATTAAAGTCTCCTACATTCGTTTTAACTTGTTGTGTTTCTGGAGTTTTTAAGGGTTCTAAAGATTCGACTTTTACTCCCCATTGAAAGGTAACTCCTCGCTGTTGAGCCGCTTCAACTAAAGCTAACGTTAATTGAGTGGGATCAATTTGTCGATCGTTCGGAGAATAAACTGCACCCAAGACTGGTTTTGTGTTAATTTGAGGATAGCGAGTTTGAATTTCCGTTGGGTTTAACCATTCTAATTCCAAGCCTTGGGAACGCCGCAGATTAATTAACTGATACCATTTTCCTAATTCTTCCTCAGCATAACATAATAATAAAATTCCTTGACGATTAAAGGGAATGTTTTGACCTGTTGCTGCTTCTAATTCAGGAATTAAGGTTTCATAACGCTGCATACTATACTGTCTGAGTCGCCACGCTCGTCCCTTGGTTTTTTGGCTAATAATTCCCATTAAAACCCCTAATGCAGCTTTTGTTGAATTGGGGGTAAAAAGGTTAGAATTTTGATTGATCAACTCAGAACTTGTATCTACAGCCAGAGGATTTTGATCGATAACTGTAATGTTTAAATCGGGATTTTGGGAAAGTTCATAAGCAATGGTGGCTCCAACTACGCCACAGCCAATAATAGCAATAGAAGTCATAGGGTTTTAGGGAACAGGGAACAGTCAGCAAAGTTATTTTCATTTTAACTAATTTTTAAAACAAGTTAAATTGTTCCTCTGTAATTCGGTTTGACTCATATAAAGTTTCGGCAATTTCAGATAACGTTAACACTGCATGGGCGTTATAATGATTTTGTTTTAACCGTTGTTTAACTCCTCGTTCATGATCAATTAAAACCACAATATCATCAACTTTTAATCCGGCTGATTTGAGCTTTTCTGCTCCTTTCATGACACTATTTCCTGTAATTAAAATATCATCAACGACAACAATTGTTTCTCCGGGTTGAAAATGTCCTTCAATTAAACGTCCAGCACCATAGGCTTTGACTTCTTTTCGCGGAAAAATCATCGGACGTTCTAACCGTAAAGATAACCCGGTTGCTGTGGGTAAAGAACCGTAGGGGATACCTGCTATTCGGTCAAAAGTTAAGGTTTCTAAAATTTCTGCATAAGCGGCTACAATTTGATGGAAAATTTGCGGGGTTGAAATAATTCTCCTTAAATCAATATAATAGGGAAAAATTTCACCGGATGCTTGCACATGATCTCCAAAAATAATACAACCAATATCATACAGTTGTAAAATTAAATCTCGATGGGGTTGATGTCTTAAAAAACAAACATCGGGTAACCATAAATCACAGGTTGGATTTCCTTCTATTACCTGTTGTCGTTCTTGATTAATTTGATCTCGTAATTGTTTGATTCCTTGACTGACATTTTCTTGTTCTAATAGTTTGGGGGGGATAGGTAATAATAATCCTGACCCATTTAAACTTAATCCCGCCGATAAAAGCGGCATTAAATCTTCGATGTCGGTTAAATCATTTTCTTCTGCTATATCTCCCTGTAATAAAATTAAACGTTCGGGTGCGGCTTGGCGAATTTTTGCTAACATATCCGGTACCATTCCGACTTCTAAACCCAATTGTTCGGGTGTTCCCCAAGTTTGAGACGCATTGACTAATTCTAAATATAAAGGTTGGTCTGGTTGGGGGTATTCTTGAATAATGGATGCAGAAGAATTAGCTGTCGCACATAAAATAAAAACGGCTTTATCAGGATAAACTAGAAACGGTGCAACTTGATCTAATCCAGCATAAGGTGTGAGGGTACAAGCATCGACTTTTAACTGTTCAAAGACAAAACGGGCAAAAACTGTACCCGAATTTAGATCACTGTGTTTTGTATCTAAAATGATGGGGAGATGAGGGGGAATTAAGGTTAGGATTTTTTCTAATAATTTTAACCCTGGAATTCCTAATGCTAAGTAAAACCCAAATGAGAGTTTATAGCAACAAACTAACTCGGAAGTTTCCCGAATTACAAAATGTAACCATTCTTGCCATTGTTCAATTATATCAAAGCGATCGCCTTCAATCCCGCCAGGATTTTCTCGATTCAAAATATGGCGATCAGGGTCAGGATCTAAAGCGACATAAAGTAAACTATTTTGTTGTTCAATTGCGGTTAATAATTTATCAAAAAAGTTCATGGTTAAATGTGGGTAATTGGATCATTAACAATTTTTTATCTCAAAAAACCTCTTGAAGCCGGATAATAAAAAAGGGATTGAAATTTAGATTGCCTTTCCTGTATGGGTTCTGGGGCTTCATCCCATAAACTTTCATAGAAAAAGAACGCAAACCCTAAGCCATTTTGTCGGGCTACTTGTACCTTAGCTTGGATTTGTTGTATTCCTATCGGTCGATTTCTTAACCCTGTTAAAATCCCCACTCCCGTTGGAATTTTTGCTTTTGCTTCTTTGATTTCAGGTTGAGTTAATTCTTGAACAAAACTCGGTAAATCTGGACGATAAATCTGCACAATTAATTCATCGACTAAATTTTTTTTCACCCAACTTACCCAATCTTGAAGATGACGATTATAAGCGGTATGATAAGGATTTGGCGCAACAGAAAAAATCGCTTTCGGATTTTTTTCTTTCACTGCTTTCTGTAATTTCTCTACAAATTGTGTAATTTTATTCGCTCGCCAACGCACCCAAGCTTCATCTCTAGGATTACTCGGAGGAGATGCTTTCGTTTCTTGTTGATACAATTTAATTGTATAAGGATCATAACCAAATTCAACGGGTAAACTCAAATGATCATCAAATTGAATTCCATCGACGGGATATAAGGTCATAACTTCTATTACCAAATCAATGATTAATTGTTGTACCTGATGATGAAAGGGATTTAACCAAACGACTTCTCCCGCGACACCTTCCCAGGTTTGACTTCCATCTTGGCGAGTGGTTAACCATTGGGGATGATTTAAAGCTAATTCGGATGATGGGGGCGCCATAAATCCAAATTCAAACCAAGGAATCACTAATAACCCTTTTTGATGACTTTGGGTGATTAAATCTGCTAAAACATCTTGTCCTTGTAATCCCCGACGAATAAACGGTTGAAACCCCCGTGCTTGAGCGACTCCACTGGGATAGAACACATAACCGGAATTCCAAACCACTGGATAAATTGTATTAAAATTTAACCGAGCCAGTTGATGGACGGCTTCCTGTAATTTAGCATGATCTCGGACAATATCGCTATCATTCGTCGTCATCCAAACACCTCGGATTTCTGGGAAAGTTTGGGGAGAAGTCGTCAGACCCGGATGGGGGGATAATAAAACTGTTAACCCGATTCCCAAAACCATCAAAACTATTGATTTGAGGATTTGGACTGTTGGTTTAGAAACACTATATCGCCACGAACCTTTCGCCATGAAACCTAAGTTTATAAGTGGATAGAAGAAATCAGCAATTTAGCAGATCAATCAGTATTTTTAAAGTATTTTAATAATCTACCAAACTTTGATGCGTTTCTAACCAGCCATCACAATTTTAGACAAAATTTAAAGTTTGAGCGGGGGTAAAGTTGGGAAACACTCGGCGGAGTTGCTCAGAATTTAGCTGATATTGGCTTGATAAAATAGAGGAAATCACGGCTCTAAAATCCGTTGTTACGTTTAAATCTCGTTCTTCAAATAACTCAGATTTCGCTAAACCGGGCCATTGACCATAAACTTTTCCTCCTTGGAGGGCTCCGCCTAAGAGCCACATGACGTTCCCATAGCCATGATCAGTCCCTCCATTGCCATTTTCGCCAACGGTGCGACCAAATTCCGACATCACCACAAGGGTTGTATCTCGATAAACGTCTCCCAACCGTTCGACTAAGGTGGCTAACCCTTCTGCTAGGGGCGTTAAACGGTTGGCTAAGACGCCTTGAGTGGCTCCTTGATTGATGTGGGTATCCCATCCTCCCAACGCCATAAACGCCAGTTGAATACTTGGATCTCGAACTAACAAACTGGCCAGTTGTCGAGCTTCTCCCGCAAATCCTTTGGGTAAGGGTGCTCCTTGGTTCGCCGCTTCCATTTCTGCGTCTAATTCCTTCAGGAGTTGTTCACGGGCGGCTCGGCCTTCTCGATAGGCTAAACTGAGGGCATCGTTACTGGCGTAAAGTTGATCAAAGGCAGCCTTAACTGGTTCTCGATCAATGGGGAGTTCGCGGGTACTATTAGAATTGAGGGTAATATTGGCGACGGATTGAGAACCGGATAAAATCCGGGGAATTGCGGTTCCCACGCTGACGGCTTCAACGGGGGTTTGTCCAGGTAGCACACCTAATAAACGGTTCATCCATCCATCAGGGGTTTTTGCAGTGTTGGGGGTTCCCGTCTCTAACTGGTCTTGGGCTTCAAAGTGAGAACGGTTAGAAAGGGGAGAACCTGCGGCATGAATAAATGCTAAACTGCCTTGTTTCCAAAAAGGCATCAGGGGGGATAAAGCCGGATTTATTCCAAAAAAACCATCTAAATCTAAGACTCCTTTTTCTTTTCCGGGTTTGGGAATGGCAATCACAGGACGAGCGCTATAATATTCAGATTCACCATAAGGAACCACCACATTTAAACCATCAATTCCACCTCGGAGGAAAATTACAATTAAGCGTTTGGGTGAAGGGGAAGTTGCCAGACTTTTTGCCACCCATCCGTGAGTTCCAAAAGTCGCGATCGCTGACGTTCCTAATAGTCCTACAAACTTTAAAAATCGCCGTCTATCCATTGGGTTAGCCTCATTTAGAATCGCCGAGATTCGGATAATTTTTGTTCAGGAGTTTAGAATAATGATTAAATATAAATAAGATTCTATTAACTGTTGTTTAGTCTTCCTATAGGATAACACAAAACCGGAATATTGAGAGGAGAAATTCAGCATGATTTTAAAACGCGGTGAAATCGGAGCCAAGGTTCGGGAAATTCAAGATCAGTTAGAACGATTAGGTTATAATATTGGGCGATTGGGGATGCCCTTTGATGAACATTTAGAAGCCACAATTAAAGCTTTTCAAGAAGAGATGGAATTACCGGTTGATGGAATCATTGGAGAAGTCACTCGCCAAAAAATTCAAGAAACTGTAGTTCAGCTTGAAAATTCTACGGCTGTTAATCAAAATTCGGGGGATTTGAACCAACAGAACCTGCCCCCAGTTGCCAATGAAGTCGGGGATTTTATGAATGGGAATTGGCAACGATGGCGGGTGATTTGTTCTAAAACTTTAAATGCGCGGAGTGGCCCCGGATTTAACTATTCTATTGATATGAATTTTCCCCAAGATACGATATTAATGCTCCATCCTGAATATCGTTATCCGATTAAATTTGATTTAGTGGGTAAACCTTGGTTAGTCGTTTCTTATCAAGGCGGTGCGTTTTTTATTCGAGCTAATCAACGATTTATTGAACCTGTTGTTTAATTGAGAATAAATTGAGGATTATGGAAGAACTCTTAACTTTAAAAAACTTGCTCCTCAAAGGAGATATTGTCGGGTCATTAGCTATTGTTGAAGAATTGGAAGAAATGAGCCGAGATGATAAGATTAATAATATTATTAGTTATAGTATTATTTTATTGATTCATTTAATTAAGCAACAAGCGGAAAACAGAACGACTCGTTCTTGGGATATCTCAATTCGCAATTCTATTCGACAAATTCAACGAAAAAATAAACGTCGCAAAGCAGGAGGGTATTACCTGAATTCTGAAGAGTTAGCGGAAGCCTTAGAAGCAGCTTATCCTGATGCTATTGATCAAGCCTCTTTAGAAGTCGAGGAGGGACGTTATCAACCGGAAGAGTTAGAAAAATTTGTGAATAAACAGAAGATTATTAATCGAGCATTAATGTTAATATTAGAGGGTTGAAACTCAGAACGCAAAAACCCGGTTTCTGAACCCAAAATCAAGCTTTTTGCTCTGAGCCTCAATGAGAAACCGGGTTTGTTAAACCCTGTGCGTAAGTCCTGAAACTCTAAAATAAATCGGGTTAGTCGTTATCTAAATTCCATAAAAAATCCCGATCTTCTTTGGTAAATTGCCGTAAAATTAAGCGTTTTGTTTCTAAAAAAATATCCATTTTTAGGTTAAACCTCATGCAAACTCAAATCCAAGATATCCAAGATTCTACAAAACCCAATATTGCGATCGC
>NZ_JBJUDF010000217.1:0-5428 GCF_046067725.1 Planktothrix sp. | reverse complement strand
CGGGGAACAGGGAATTACGAATTACGAATTACGAATTACGAATAGGAAGATGGGAGGACTTTTTAACTTTTTATCTGTTCTAAGGATTCTTGAATAATAAGATGAGCTAATTTTTGGGCAGCGCCGGGTTGGCCTCGAACTTGCTGTAACCTCTGGCGCATGGTTTCTAATTGTTCAGGGTGATCTAAATAATTTAAAACTAAATTAGCAATATTTTCGGGTTGGAGTTTTCCGACTAATTCAGGGACAATTTCCTGTTTTGCCCAAATATTCGGCCAGGCAAATAATTTACCTGTTTTTAAGACTAAGCTATTAATAATTTTAGCAAAAATAGACCCAATTCCTGGTAAGTTCGCTAAAATTCCGGGGATGCCATCCCAGGAACGCATCGCATCTAATTGTTGGGTGGGTAATAAGACAATCATGGGAACCGCTAAGGCTCCTAATTCGGCAGTATTAGCTCCGACTGTTGTTAAGCAAAGTTGGCAGTTTGATAGTAAATTATAAGCTGGAAATTGAGTATTAATTTCAATTATAACATTATTTTTAGTTTTTAAATAAGGATTTTCTCCTAAATAAAGTTCTGCTGAAATTCCGCCAAAATTTGCAATGATAGGATTATATTGAGGATCGGCAAAATTAGCTAAAGTTTGTATATCTAAAGTTGGGGCAAGGGGAATAATAAATCTCGTTTGGGGTCTTTTTTGGTGTAAATATTCGACAATGGCTAAGGTTAAGGGTACACCTTGAGCTAATTTTGCTGCTTTAGAACCTGGTAATAATCCGATGATAATATCAGAAGAAATCCGAGAGTTAGAAGCGGATAACGCTACATCTGCCATTAAATCTCCGATGACTTCTACCTTCTCTTGATAAGGTTGGGGAATAGTTTCTAAAATCTCTGATTTCATCACCCCAAAACGGTTATATACCGCCACCATCGCGCTTCCCATTCGGCATAGATAACACTGCGATATCCCAACCATTTACTAATAACTAACGTAAAAAATTGATCTCCTCCTAAAAATAAAACGACACCATTTTTATACCAGTCCCAGTTTTCTTTAGTTTTCCCCAATAATAAAAATTGCCAGAAATATTCGGCTCCTTGAACTCGATCAATTTCAGGATAAGAACGAGCAATATTAACTTCTTTTCCCGTTGCATTAGGACAGGGAGATAAGATTAAAGAAATTCTGATTTGAAACGATTGATTTTGGATCTGTTCTCGTAATGCTTGAACCACAGGACGCACCCAAGTTGTCAGTTCACCAGGGCCATTAGAAAGAATCAGAATATCAACCGTATTTGTCATTTTAAAGTTATAGAAAAATTTTCAATAATTAACCCCCATTACATTGCGATAACGGGGGATGGTCAAGATTAAGAAGGGTTAATATGAATTAATCCTAAACCGTCGCTAACTCAGGAGTCGGACGTTTGCTATTACGAATTCCTTCAATTGCTTTAGCATAATCCGGTGCATTAAACACCGCAGAACCTGCAACAATTGCGTTAGCACCTGCTTCTAAAACTTGCCAAGTATTATCGGCTTTTAAACCGCCATCCACTTCAATCCAAGGATTTAAACCCCGTTCATCACACATTTGCCGTAATTGACGAATTTTTGGCAGAATTCCAGGGATAAACTTCTGACCCCCAAAACCGGGGTTAACACTCATGATTAACACCAAGTCACAAAGCTCTAACACATATTCAATTAATTCTAAGGGAGTAGAAGGATTCAAAACCACACCCGCTTGTTTACCCAGTTCCCGAATTTGGCCAAGAGTTCGATGTAAGTGGGGAGAAGCGTTGTGTTCAGCATGAACTGAAATAATATCAGCACCCGCTTTAGCAAACCCTTCCACATACTTTTCGGGTTCAACAATCATCAAGTGAACATCCAGAGGTTTTTGGGTCACGGGACGAATGGCTTCCACAATTAACGGCCCAATCGTAATATTGGGAACGAAACGGCCATCCATCACATCCACGTGAATCCAATCCGCTCCCGCTTCATCCACGGCTCGAATTTCTTCACCTAGACGGCTAAAATCGGCTGATAATATAGAAGGGGCAATCACAATCGGTTTTTGTGTGGTCATGGGGTAATCGGTTCTCCTGCATCTCAAGTTGTAACCAGTGTATCAGAATCAGGGTGTGTAGAACAGGCATCTTGGCTGTTAACGTCTATTAACTAGGGTTTAGGGTATTGAGTCTCTCAAAAATATTTTATTTTTTTCTG
Organism: Planktothrix sp.; assembly: GCF_046067725.1. Taxonomy (NCBI): domain Bacteria; kingdom Bacillati; phylum Cyanobacteriota; class Cyanophyceae; order Oscillatoriales; family Microcoleaceae; genus Planktothrix; species Planktothrix sp. Next base: position 3,180 of record NZ_JBJUDF010000217.1, on the reverse strand, counting down.
CTTACTTTCTTTTTTTTCCACTATGAAAACACATGACCCTTTTGAGAATCCTGAACAAGAACGTTTACAGTTGTTTGTTTATTTAATTCCGATTTTGGGTTTTTTCCCCGCATTATGGACATTGTATCGACATCAAGGAACACGACAACAACAAGCGGTTAGTCGATTAGTGATTGTATTAGCGTTCAGTTGGTTAACAGGACTGCTATTGTTAGAAGTTGGCTATCACAATGCGGAATCCTTCACCTTAGCGATGTTATTAACCAGTAGTCTCTTGACAACCAGTTATTTTATCGTCAGCTTAGGGTTAATGATTCGAGTGTGGAAACGTCAACCGATTTGGCTCCCCGGATTAAGCCGAATTGCTGAAAAAGAATTAGGCAAACATCTGCCATAATAGGTTGGTTCTAAACGAATTCTTTCTGTTGTTAGAAGTCTGTTATTCCTAATACGATTTATTTACATTAATGTTAGTGTGAGGAAGTCCGTGTCAGCACCAAGATATCAAAGTCAAAAGTCATTGCCAAAAGCGTCACAACCGAGTTTAAGGAGATTAGCTCAATCGAGTCCGGGTCGTTGGTTAGGGCTCGGTTTAGGTTTAGCAGGAGTCGCCATGATTTCAGCCACCGCCGGAGCCTTATTAGCTGTGTCTTTATCCACCACACCCCTACTCCAGCAAAAGTTAACCCCGGAAGAAGCGGCAGTTTTTTCTAAAAGTCAAATGGCAACTACTAACATGAAGTTGCCTGAATTAACCCGTCCGGTGAATATTTTGGTGATGGGGGTGAAGGTTTTAACCTCCGATTTGGAAGATAATCCTCATCCTGAATTGGGATACCACGCCTTAGTGGATTCCTTTAAAGGATTATCGGATACCATGCTATTAATTCGTTTTGACCCGGCGAATAAAAAATTAAAAGTCTTATCCATTCCCCGTGATACTCGTACCTATGTAGAAGGTCGGGGAATGACTAAAATTAATGATGCTAATTATTATGGTGGCCCCGCTTTAAGTGCTAAAGCAACCAGTGAATTATTAGGGGGTGTAGGAATTGACCGTTATGTTCGAGTCAATGTTCAAGGAGTAGAAAAATTAATTGATGCGATGGGAGGCGTGAAGATTTACGTTCCCAAGGATATGAAATATCAAGATGATAGTCAGCATCTTTATATTAATTTAAAACAAGGTGAACAACACCTGAATGGATCACAAGCATTACAGTTTTTACGGTTCCGTTATGATGCCTTGGGAGATATTGGTCGGGTACAACGTCAACAAATGTTAATTCGGGCTTTTATGGAACAGGCGTTAGATGTTGGTACTATTTCTAAAATTCCTCAAGTTGTATCGATTATTCAATCCCATATTGATACAAATCTAAGCTTAGAAGAATTAGTGGCTTTAGTGAGTTTTGCAGGCGGAATTCAACGGGAAAATGTGGAAATGCTGATGGTTCCGGGTGAATTTAGTGACCCGAAAGAATATCGAGCCAGCTATTGGCTACCTGATGCGAATCGCTTAGAAAATTTAGTTGCACAACATTTTGATTTTGGTCAAGATGTTTGGCAATTTGAAAATATTGATCCGAAAGATTTAAGAATTGCCATTCAAGATAGTAATGATAATTCGGAATCAATTGACCGCTTAGTAGGGAGTTTAAATGATGGAGGATTCTGGAATGTTAGAATTTCTAAACCTTGGACAGAACCTTTAGAAGAAACTAAAATTGTGGCTCAGGATGGTGATATTAAGAGTGCTGAATCTTTACAAAAATCATTAGGTTTTGGTAAAGTTGTGGTGGAAAGTACAGGTTATTTAGAATCTGATATTACTATTCAAGTTGGAAAAGATTGGTTAAAAAAATACAGTCAATCCAGCCCTTCTAATGTTCCCAATTCTGAATCCAATTCTAATTCTAAAAACCCCTAAACAAAAACCTGGTTTCTTGTGGGGGTTCAGAAACCGGGTTTCTTTACCCATATTTCTGTTATAGAAAAAAGATTAACACAGAAACCCGGTTTCTTGGTTTTCTTTGTTGTGGGGGTTCAGAAACCGGGTTTCTTTACCCATATTTCTGTTATAGAAAAAAGATGAATACAAAAACCCGGTTTCTTGGTTTTGTTTTACTCCCTTTTTTCTATCATTCCCACCAGTTGAGAGACAGCAACAATCGGCGCTGTAACCGCTCTTAATATCCGTTTCCCCAAGGAAATCGGTTGGAATCCAATGGCGATCGCTTCTTGAATTTCCGCCTCTGTCCATCCTCCTTCCGGCCCCGTTGCAATAATAATTTTATCAGGAATTTGCTTAGAAGTAACTGATATTAATTCTACCATAAAATGTTGATAATTTCCCCGACCTTCACAAATATATTGATATTTTTTTTTCAGTTTAAAATTAGATGATGCACCCTGATTCATGGGTTTGATAGACAGTAATAATCCTTGTTTAAACGAAACCGGATCAAAGATAGTAGGAACAATTTGACGTTCTGATTGTTCTGCGGCTTCTGTCGCAATTCTGCGCCACCGTTCGACTTTTTGAACACTCGGTTTTAACACTGTTCTTTGACTCATAACGGGGATAAATTGGGTAACACCTAACTCAGTGCAACACCGGACAATTTCCTCAAATCCATCTCCTTTGGGTAAGGCAACTATTAATATAATTTCAACCGATAATTCCGTTTGGATCAAAACTCGTTCTATTAATTTACCTTGGGGAGACGCTGAAGGCAAATTAACCATTAATTCGACTATCCACCATTGACCTTGAGCCGCAATAATAATAAAGCGATCGCCTTGTTTCAAACGCAAAACCCGACCTAAATAATGCTGTTGTTCAGCCGTTAAAATTAGGTGTTCGTCTTGAATTTGTTCAGGGGCGATCGCAATACGTTGAAGTTGAACCATTGATAAAACGGATTAAATTTGCAGGTCGAGATACTCTAACCCAAAACCCTTCCAGTTCAACTTTACTGTTGGACTTTCAGTTTTTCTAAATATTCTTCAATCGCTTGAGTCGCTAGTTCAACTACGGGTTTCCCTAAACGTTTAGATTCAGCTTTCAACTGATTATAAATGGAATCTCGAACACTCACCCGATGCCGAATTTTACTCGGATCAACCGGTGCATCAGAATCGTTCATTTCTGGTAGGGTCTGGCTACCCATTACAGGG
>NZ_JBJUDF010000216.1:0-5654 GCF_046067725.1 Planktothrix sp. | reverse complement strand
CAAATTCGTGACCTCAGTAAGCAAGAGTTCCTTGCCTTGAGAGAACTGTGTAGATTGAGTAAAAACCTTTACAATGTAGGGCTTTACTCGGTTAGACAGTTCTATTTTTCTGAACAAAGATACTTGAGATATGAATCGAATAATGGTGCTGCCAATATTAGAAAGAAAAGTAGCCACAATGGTTTTACCGGAGTGGGTAGGGGTTGTTTGACTCAGCCTTTAAGAGTGAAAATCTCTTAAGAATCCCCGTCTCTTCAGAGCGGGGAGTGTCAACATAGGTCGTGTTTCCAAACTGAAAGGTGAGTAAAAATCTTACTCCCTTGAGTCTTTGTGGAATTGTCTAATTTCTCTATCCTGCCTGATTCGATATCTGAAGCGGGGTTTCCTGTTTGCAATTGATGTTTTTGAAGTTTCTGGTGGATACTGCAGGAGTACCAGCCTCGGAGGTATAGATGGAAGTTGAAATTCCCCAACTAGAAAGTGTTAAGCGCCAACTCATGAACCATCAACGACCCAAAAAGCCCAAGATGTTGGTAGTTGACGATGAGCCAGATAATTTAGATCTGCTCTACCGTACATTTCGACGGAATTTTAATGTATTTAAGGCAGAAAGTGGTGTTAAAGCGTTAGAAATTTTAGCCGAAGAAGGGGAAGTGGCGGTGATTATCTCCGACCAGCGAATGCCTGAAATGAAAGGGACGGAGTTTCTCAGCAAAACAGTACCCCAGTTTCCCAATACGGTGCGAATTATTTTAACCGGGTTTACGGATATTGAAGACTTGGTAGATGCGATTAATTCAGGCCAGGTCTATAAATACATTACCAAGCCTTGGGATCCCAACGAACTCAAAGCGGTGGTGGAACGTGCGGCAGAAACCTACGAGTTACTGAACCAACGCACGGCTGAACTCAATCTAGCTCAGGCTCAAACCCAATTGTTAGCAACGATTATGGAAGCTACACAAGTCGCTGTTAATCGGGAAAGTCTATTGACAACGATTGCCGAAGCCGTAGCCAAACAGTTCCAAGCGGATGTTTGCATTTTACAATCCATTCAGGACAATCATCTGGTTCCCATTCAAGGCCATTATAGCAACAAAGGTGGGGTAGAACACTGGTTAGACCGTGATCCTATTGTCCAAGAAGCTCTGACAACGGGAACTGTACAGGCATCGATTAATATTGCGGCTGATCCGGTCTTATCCACTCTTCCTCACTATCAAATTTCGGGAATTCAAGCTCATATTAATGTTCCGATTAGCTATCGAACTCGCCAGATTGCTTTATTATCAGTACAGTGGAAGTATCCTTGTCAGATGAGTCCTGATGATTTGACCACCCTGTATTTAGTTGCCCAGCAAATTGCCTTGGCTATTACTAGTCTTAACTCCTAATCTCCAAATTCAACATGATTAATGAACACAACCCCGTTCAAGACATCTTTAATCGCATTGCACCTGTCTATGATCAATTAAATGACGGGTTAAGTTTGGGGCAACATTGGATTTGGAAAAAAATGGCTGTGGGCTGGAGTAGTTGTCAACCGGGAGATACAGCTTTAGATTTATGTTGTGGAAGTGGAGATTTAGCTCTGTTATTAGCTCAACAGGTGGGACAATCTGGGCAGGTATTTGGGGTAGATTTTTCCCATTGTCAGTTAGAGATTGCGAAACACCGACCTCGACCCTTTACCATTCCAACGGCGGCGATCACTTGGGTAGAAGCGGATGTTTTAGCTTTACCTTTTGATGATAACCAGTTTGACTGCGCCACTATGGGTTATGGTTTACGCAATGTTACCGATATTCCTCGTAGCCTCCAAGAACTCCATCGAGTCCTCAAACCCGGAGCAACCGCAGCAATTTTAGATTTTCATCGTCCTGGGAGTCTTCTACTGCGGACTTTTCAACAATGGTATTTAGATCAGATTGTTGTTCCCGCAGCCGAACGATGGGGTTTTAAAGAAGAATACGCTTATATTAACCCTAGTTTAGAAAAATTTCCTAGAGGCAATGAACAAGTTAGATTAGCCCAGGAAGCCGGATTTTTTCAAGCCACCCATTACCCGATTGCAAACGGTATGATGGGAGTATTAGTGATAATGAAAAGCGATTAAGATCCTGAATCGTTTAGTCGGCTCAGGTTTTTTTACTCCTACAAACCCTTGCTATCGCTCATGGTTGGCTGCGAGAAGAATGGTGAATGTTTCTGATCTTTGGGTTTTAATCACACCGCCAATTGTGGGTGGAATTATTGGTTATTTTACCAATGATTTAGCGATTAAAATGTTATTTCGTCCCTACCGACCCCTACAGGTTTATGGCCGAAAAGTTCCATTTACGCCTGGTTTAATTCCGAGAAATCAAGAACGTTTAGCCAAAAGGGTTTCCGATACTATCATGGGGTCGTTATTGACTCCAGAAGAGTTACAAAATTTAGCTCGTCGGTTACTGGAAACCGAACGAATGCAAGCGACAATTAATTGGTTTTTAAGACTAGCATTAGATCAAGTTAAATCGGATACAGAGCGAAAAACTGCTAGAATTTTATCCGGTATTTTGCATGATTTTATTGGGGAATCTTTACCCAGAATCTTACGAGTTTTAGCTCGAAGAGATGATTTTTTAGCACCTCAAATCAATCAAATTTTTGATCAAGTGCTATTGGAATTTCAATTGAGTGATAAACAATCCCAACAGTTATCAGAATGGATTTTAGAGGTTGTGTTACCTCCAGAAGTCTTACGACAAGCTTTAATTGATTTCTTAACTGATCGCAATATTTCAATTATTGATGAAGGATTCCGTGAACAAACCAGTGGAACCTATTGGGTGGTTGCCAATTTATTAGGATTACGTCATAGTTTAACCCGACTGCGAACCTTTTGTTTAGATGAAAAAGAAGAAACTAATCGACGATTAATAGAATTAATTAAATCGCTGGGATTAGCAGAACGATTACAAGAATGGTTACAAAATATCACCTTACAAAATTTACCTGTTTCCACGGTTAAACAATTCCGAAAAACTCTACGGGATGCCGTGAGGCTTTATATTCAAGAACAAGGAATTGATGTCATTCAAGGATTAAGTGAATCGATTGATTGGGATCATCTTTCAACTTGGATTTTAAAACGATTACAAAATTCTCCCGTAATGAATACTTCCTTAGAATTAGTCAGTCAAGAATTAGCCTTGCTTTTGGAGCGGTATTTAGAGCAGGATTTAGAAAAAATCATGACTCAAGTAATTCCGATTTTAAATATTGAACAAGTCATTATTGATCGAGTCAAACAAACTTCCCCCGAAAACTTAGAAGCCGGAATTAATGGAATTGTTAAAAGTGAATTACAGGCGATTGTTAATTTAGGAGGGATTTTAGGAATTATTGTGGGTTTATTCCAAACAGTTTTGTTATTATTTAGATAACGAGAATATCAATTAATATGGCTACTCCTAAATCAAATCCGTCTCAACAAAATCCTCAACTGAGTCCTGAAAGATATGCGCGTTTAAAAGCAGAAGCAATGGCTCCTTATCGGGGTTTACGACAGTTTATTTATGTCGGTTTTGGGGCTTCCGGTTTAATCGGTGCATTTGTATTTTTGGCCCAACTGTTAGCAGGACGTAATGTTGGATCGGCGTTACCGAACTTAGCCTTACAAATAGGGGTCGTGGCCTTGATGGTGGCCCTATTTCGTTGGGAACAACGGGCTAAGGGACGGACATCAGGGCCAAAGTAACATAACTATATATTTCTCCATGAAAGGACATAAGACGCAATCAAAAGAAAATAAAGAAAATATTACGAAATTAAAGTTTCGTCATAATTCCTGAGATGATAGATTACAGTGGATTAAATGGGGTCAGCTTGATAAAGACCCTAACGATAAATCTCTTTTAATGCTTCAAATGGGGTCAGCTTTTATAAAGACCCTAACCATAGGAAAACTCACTGATAAAAACCTGGAGGTCAGCTTCCGATTTGCGGAAGCTGGCTTTCTCGTTTTAAAGTTCCACTGCACCGGAGATTTTGGATTGATCGATTTCATTCCCAACCACCGTCAGCGTATAACCGCGTGTCGCATTATACACATCATAGCGACCATTACTGCGAATAATATTTTGACCCGGATTGGTAACCGTCCCTAGATCGGGTTGAGCTTGTGAAATCGCTACTACTCCATCCCGTTGATTATTTTCAATTAAATTATTTCGCAATGTGGGTTTTGCTTGGTGAGAAATCACAACCCCATCTCGATTTTCAATAATTTGATTTTCAATAAGAACGGGGGTTGCTTCATCATTAACCGAAATTCCAAACCCTGTATTTTGGAAAAGATTATTGCGAATTTCTCCTGCTCCTGAACGAGCAATTGATATTCCATTTCCAGTATTTTGAGTAAAGATATTATTTGTAATTTTAGGATTCCCTTCCGCCGTAATAAAAATCCCATCTCGCTTACTGTTAGTAAATGTAGAATTACTCACCGTAGGATTAGAAGATTCGATCCATAATGCTGTACCCCTAGTATTCGGATTGGTTAAAGTTAACCCCAGAATTTGACTATTTCCTTCGGTTCTAATCGTGGCATTTTGTCGAGCAAAGGTTGGGCTAACAAAATTACCTCCGCCTACAATCACCGTAGTTTGTCCGTTACTGGAAACGTCTCCCTGTAAGGTAATTCCATCTTTGAGCACAATGGGGAAGACTTCACCAGTTTCTGGGCTGTAGGTTCCAGGGTTAAGTTGAATCACCGTACCCGGTTGAGCTTTTTGAAGCGCATAACTAATGGAACGATAGGGGCCAGATTGACTTCCTGTGGAAGCACCGCTATCAATTCCCGTATTAGGATCAACATAAATAACAGAACCTTGGACTAAATTTTGAGGAATGATCCCAGGAGCAGATGGAATGGTCTGGATATTTGCCCAAGCAGGCATTTCTAAGCTTGTTATCAGCCCTAGTCCCAAAATCGTTGTTGTCCACCTCCAGCCTTTGTACAATTTCGAGCAGAAGGATAAAGTTAAGGGTTGCATCGGCTCCTGTTGATTACACATAGATATTCATGGTTTGTCGTGATTAAGAGGCGATTATCCGTCACAGGGTTCCTGTCCAAGATAAGATTAGGACAATCGACCTTTGAGAGAAATTGCTCTAAATTCGTTGAACTTCAAGCATTTTAGCCGATTCAGATCAATGGATTTTGTTTTCTCCGAGATTGGATATGATTCTCTGGGAACTTGTGATCTCCCAGACCCGTCAGTAAAGCCAGACTTTATCTTGTGCCTGTTTTGGATCTAGTTTCTGGAGCTTGAGCACAAAAAAGTTCTCAATCAGCAGATGTCAGGACTTTGTTTTTGTTGCGATGGGTTCATATATCGGTGGTTGTCACATCAAGCGATAGTTAATTGTTCAAGGTGTGGCTTCCTAGGAGCAACCCAAAAACAGATGTGAGATTAGGGTATAGTTCTGTTCTGTCCCTGTCGCAGTCAAACAAAAATTTCTCAATCTCTTGCTATTTTCTTGACACTTCTGTTAAGCTGATACGATATTTTTTTATTCATTCCTGAAGGGCATTTGGCCTCACTACAAGGGTTTCCATGGGGTGATGCTGAGTTGTATTTTGTATCTATAGAGATGGACTTTGCAAC
>NZ_JBJUDF010000215.1:0-3669 GCF_046067725.1 Planktothrix sp. | reverse complement strand
TTCTGTGTCTAATTCTAATTCTGATAAATCACTCATGATTAATTTTTCCCATTAGTATTTCTAAGATCGTCAGCAGCAGAAACCAGATATTGAGCCACACCCATAAATTGATGAGAAGTAGAGTTTAATTGCTGGCAAATGGTAGCCGTTGCTGTATCAAACTCTTGAATGCGGTTACTATAAACTTCATTTGCTTGTTGGAGATAACCTGCTAATTGTTGATTTCCAGCTTGTAACGCAGCATTAAATTCAGTTGCCATATTTTGATAACGGCTAGAAACTTGATTCGCTTCATCTCCAATTGTTCGCGCTAATTCTTGTAACTGTGCAAGACGTTCACCGGATGTTAAACCGAGTGTATTTGATAATTTAGAAACCTTTTCAACGGTTTCTTTAATGGTGTTCATGCTGGTTTTAATTTCTTCGCTCATGTGTTGAGAATCTTCTATAAAAACAGTTTTCAAAGAATCTACAACTTGAGCTAAACCGTCCCGTTGTTGTCCCAAAGTTTCCTGTAAAAGCTGATTTTGTTCGGTAAAGAAATTGTTGAGAGATTCTTGATATTCATTGCGGAATTTTTGCAATTCTTCCTCAAAATCAAGACGAATTCCTTTAAAGGTATCTGCGGCTTGTTCTGCACTTAATTCAAAAGCTTGACGCTGGGCTTCCATCCCCTCAATACTGGTATTAACCGCCCGTTCAATTTCGAGAGAAACTTTCTGCATCACCCCTTCTGTATCGGTGCGGAATTGTCCTAAAATCTCCTGCAAATTTTTTGCAAAATCTTGTAGTTCACCTAATGTTGTTTTTTGGAATTCTTGAATAGTAGAAATAGCACTCGATAAACTTTCTGCAATTCCTCCTAAAGATTCTCTTAATTCTCGCACGGCTAATGATGCTTCTTTCGTTAAAGTTGCACTTTCATCTAACCGCTTCACCACAGGTTCAATTAACTGGGTTTCCATTTGATGAACCAAGGTTTCTACGGTTTGACCTTGCTGTTTAATTAAGGTTTCTATGGTTTGACCTTGACTTTCTTGTGTTGTTCGTAGTTGTTGTAACTCCTGATATAACTCTTGATATAAAGGTTTTACATCTTGCTGAACAACGTCTCTAAAACATTTGCCAGTTGCTTGACCAATTTTATCAGCACTCAGGTTACTAATTCCTTTTAAACTATAAGCAACATCTTTCAAAGATTCTCCGACTTCTCTTTGATTAGATTGTTGATTTCCTAAACGAGAAAGAAGTCTCACAGGAGTTTCTAAAATTGCAACCTCTCTGAGTTGACTTCTCAAGTTATCTCGTCGTTGTTCTCGGAACCATTTCCCAATAGCTAAAATTACCATAAAAACGCTAGAAGTTCCTAAACCAAATAGGGAAGTAACGAAAGCTAAATTCATTCCTTCCATGAGTTGGGTACTAGCTTCGAGTAGGTTATTCGCTTCTGAAATATTACCAAGATTAATTTTTTGTAATCCTAAATAAATCCCCGCAAAGGTTCCTAAAACCCCCAATGCTGTTAATAAAGTTGGTGCAAAATAAACAGGGCCGCGGGGTATAGGTTGGGATAGAATAGACGGGGCTGATAAAAGGATAAATTTTTGTGGATCATTTTCATCTTTGATTAGTTGTTCATTTTGAATTAAAAAGTGTCTTTGTAGCCATTTTCTAATCTTTTTATTGGTTGGTAAATCCAATTTTTCTTCTGGTTTATTATTGTCGTTTAAGAATTTAATCCCATCTTCAGTATCTTGGAACTTCGGAAAATAATTTTTAAAAATAGAAAAAAGTTCTAATCCGAAAGCTATTACAGCGAATCCAAAAATAATCCAAATAAAGATATCACTAACTGGATCACCTGAATTGAAACTTTTTCTAAACCATTCCCACATCGCTAATTCTCCTAATATTTAATTCACTTAATTTTGGGTAAATCTTTTAATCTCAGACTCAGATAAAAATTCCTGAGCAACTCGAATAGGAAGGTGAGCCGCATCGGTAACACCATTAACAGGTTTTCGCAGAATTAAGCCATAAAGGGGTTCTCCTGTTTCAGCATCCTTATCGACTTCTAAAGAAGGTTCTAGGGATTGTTCATCGATTTTGAGATAGACTTTTTCTGGTGCATAATGGCGTAAAAGTCGAACTTGCGATCGCGTTTTTAAATTCCGTAAAGAAACGGTTAAACCCGCCGAATTACCAACCATCAACCGTGCTTCTTTCCAAGCATGATTAATGGCTACAATTTCTGTCACAAGCTGTTCTAAGCTAGGTCGCAATAAAAAGTTATCTGGGAGAGAAGACATTTTTAATATCGATGATACTCCTTTGACTGATAAACATTAGATTTCTAAATCGGAATATATTGAGAACCCCAATTATAAATTCCTCCTCGATCAACAAACTTATCTGTATACCATTGTACTTGAGATAATGCTACATCGACACCGACTTGTAAAATAGGTTGGCTGTATTCGTGATAGCCTTTCGCATCGCTGAAAAAGCGCCCAAGGGGGTCAATCATAACGTATGAACCCTGCATGAGTTGATTGGTTTCTGCAACTAATTTTACCCCTTCACTTTCCAAAAATTGATGTTTTTTAATAAACATTTTAAACTGTTCAGATGAAATTAAAAGGTCTTCGACAAGTCCATCATTTTGACCTTTAATAGCTAGTACCTGAAAAATCTTCCATCGTTCAGGACGAACTTTTCGTACAAATTCTGACATATTTTCTTGATAGTTCAAACGAGTGATAACAGTATTAAGTTTGACTCGAATTTGATGCTGGTGAAGGAGATCAAACAAATTAATTGAAAATTTGACATGATTTCCTGTTCCTCTTCCTAAACGCTGAGAGGTCAGTTCATTGGCTGAGTCAACTGATAAAGCAACCCAATCAATATTATCAGCATGGCTGGCAAGTAATTGGGAAAGTCTTGCACCATTTGTGACTAAACTGGTAACTAATCCTAAACGACGGGCTGCGGCTAAAAGTTCGCCTAAATAGGGACAAAGTGTGGGTTCACCGCCAGCAAAATTAATTTTTTGACAACCTGCTTCACGGAGTAATTTTAGCAGGTGAAATGAATCATTTAACGAAAGATTCCCTTGGATGTCTGGCATCGTTTCGTAACAAAAACTACAACGGTAGTTGCAGGGTTTCCACAAATGAAAGTTCACAGATATAGGCTGCATTTCTTTATCCTATTGAGTCATGAAAATGATTAAATTATTAACAAGATTTGCATGAGGTATAACCGCATATTAATTACTGTATGCGATTATACAAATTAAGATATTAGTGTGAGATTTTGGGTTTAAAGGTTGGGGGAGGGTTGAGCGATCGCTATCTATGAATCTGAGATTTATAATAATTCAGAATTCAAGGTTTGTAAATCAGTGAAATTACGGAACTTCAATGTTTATTTATTGATTACATACCCTAACGAATCGTTTTTGTTTCTGCGGGTATAACATCTTGTATCCGTTCAAATCCGACATAATCAACAATATAACGTGAGCCATCTTGCAGTTCAAAAATATCTCCTGTTGTCACATTCCGAGGGTGAGAACGTCCAGGGGGAGATTGTAATATTTTAATTTGAGAATGTGACCAATTATTGATTAAGCTAGTTAGAATATAAGCTTCATTTAAAGTTCGA
>NZ_JBJUDF010000214.1:0-3955 GCF_046067725.1 Planktothrix sp. | reverse complement strand
GACTTTCATGAAAATACATTCTTACTGCATTAGAACTAACAAATCCTTTGTAAATCGATAAATATTTTGTTGAATCGTTTACTATCCTTTCAAAAATAGTACGTTTGATTGTATAAATTCCTCTTTGAATTTCAACAGAATAAGGAGGAATTTTAGGCGATGGGCGAGGTTTCGGGTCGTCGTCTATATCATCCAAACTCGGATCGGGTTCGGGTTCGGGTTCGGGTTCTTCCGAATCTTTACATTCTTCGGAATCAATTTTTTGAATATCAGAAAACAGAAATTGTCCCGCCAAATAAAAGCGTTGGATGTAAAAACATTTTATCCTAATAGTTTCAACTTTAATTAAGCTTAAAATATCAATTTCTCCTCCTCCCTGAGAATCAATAGAAACTCCTCCTAATCCGGGGATTTCTATTCCTACTCTTGCGCTTTCAATTTTTAAATCATCTTTATTAATTTTAAGCCCCGCAGTTACCCCATTTTTGCTCAAATCCCCTCCTATTTCTTCTTGAGATTCTTTAGCAGCTTCTGCTTTTAAATCTTCAACTTTTTCAGTGCTAATTCCTAGTCGCTTAGCAATATCAGAATTGCTATAGCTATAATCGCTCCATTCCGGTTTTTTATCAGGCATTTTAAAATCCTAAAAAGGTAAATATTCCGCCATTATAAGGGTCGGCATTGTTTTTCATATAAGATGAGATAATTGTATCTGGATATCCAGGTGTGGCTGGATTCTCGCAATCGAAACTTAGCACGTATCTAGTGTGGGAAGGCTTTAAAGTAAAAATTCCAGGTACAGGATCGATTTCTGAATAATAACTTTGTGACTTAACCCATCCTATTAAACTTAAATCTTGAATTAGATTTTCATCCAATTCAAGATTTATACCTGCTTCTAAAGAAATAACAGCTTTCATGATTGCTTCTATTGGGGTTAAGTTTATGATAATTTTTCGTCCTTGTCCTATAATTCCATTTTGAAAATTTATATTAAAATTTAATGTTTTTCCGGGTTGAAATTGATCTATAGCCCAAACTTTACATCCTGTTGTTTGACCATTGTTGGAGTCTATCAAAAGTCTTACGTTCTCTTCTCCGATGCTTGATAACTGAACAGGAGGCATAGAATATTTTAATCCAGTTTCAATTAATGGTCTAAGAATTAATTCTATTGGCATTTCATCATCTCCTAGCAAATAATTTCCTATTAAATAATCAATTTCAGAATCTTGTCTAACGATGACTTCAATAATAGCTTGTTCTTGGCACTCAGCTATTAATGCAATTCCGCCGTCTGAGGTATCTAAATATTCTCCTCCTATTAAAATATTTTTAGGGTGTTGGTTTTTGCTTTTAAAGTACAAATTGATATTGGCAGTATTTTCTGAGTTTAAGTCCTCCTTGTATTTAATATAAATTTCTCTGTTGGTTTTTGATGGAGTGGCAGGAACAATAATTAAAGGTTTGTTGGGTTCAAGCTGATAGTATCCTTCCTCAACATATCTATAGCTTGTGTTTAGCCCAGAAATCCCAGTTAAATCAATATTTCCATTTATTGCCTGTGATTTTAATAAAAAATTATTAGAGATTGGCATTTTTATTTACACCCCATAGAATTCTATCCATGATACAGAATTTTTATTAACTAATTTTCCCTCTTTATCTTTTCCTTCACACCAAACATACAATCCATCTTGAATTAAATATTCAGCCAATGGGGGTAAAAACTGATTCCCTCCTCCTGACCATTTAAAATTTCCTGATTCATAGCTTAAAGTTTCGCCCGGCAATAAATAGGGGCAATGAACCCCTATTAAATTAATATCAAAATTGAAATAAACTATTGATAATCCAGTATTTTGTAGATAAACAATTCTTCGTTTTGTTCCTGTTGTTGTTGGTAAAATTAAAATGGCAGTATTTAAGTTTATTGAAATATTGCCACTTGATTTAATTAATTGCTTTGTTGCAGTTCCCTGTTCGTAAGTAATTATCCCACTGTAGGCGCACCTAAATCTTAAATAATTATTATTTGCAAAAGTAGTTTGCTGTGTCGGTTTTTGAGTTATCGCTACTCCCAACTTATAATTTGGATCGCCTATATCAGATTGTTTTTTGCTAGTTAAAAAAGGGTTGATTAAATCGAGATAATATTCAGTCTGTTGATTGTAAAGCCATTTTCTGGCAATAGGTTGCCAGGAACTCCAGTTGTTGCCAATAAAAAAAGATTCAAACAACGTAATTTCTAGGGCGTAATTAGTTGCTGGATTAAATTCTGCCATCCATTCTAAATCTTCTGTTTGTCGTTTCAAAAGAGGAATTAAATCTTCATCATAATCTGGTAGTTTGTGTGGCTTGAACAATCCGGGAAGATAAGATATTAGTTGCAGGGTTTCTAGTGCGATTGAAAATGTGGGATGAATACTCCCCGCAGGTTTCAAGTCCTCAAAAATCCCTTTAAAATTTATTAATTCAAAAATTTGATTAACAGGAGAGTCATTATTCAAAGAAACCACGGGAACTCTTCCTGTAAATGCTCGTTCAACATTTTTGATACTATCAGTAGGCATTACAGGTACTCCACAGCATTTCTGTTTTCGCCGCTACCTGTAAAAGTAGTTTGAGTTTGAAGGCTAAAACTAAATTTAAACAAGGCATTATGATTAACTGGTGAGTTTAGTGGCACATCATTGATCTGCCACGAAGGATTTGATAATTTATTTGCAAAATTTGGATCATTACGCTTTTTCTCTCTTTCGGCTGCAATTATTAAATAAGCTCGTTCAACAAAAGCTTCAAGTATTGAACCATTAGCTTTAGAATCTCCTCCTGATCCTTCAGAATAGGTAATGCCTGTATAGGGGTTGGGGTAAGAAAATTCTAAAATTCCCGTAGTGCTATTACGGGTAATTGTGCAATAAACTGATGCCGACCCCGAAGCTATATCGGTATCTGTGTCTATTGTGTAGCTCAATAAATTGACGCCTTTATCATTTTTTGCTGCATCTCTTTCAATTCCTTGAATCATTGAGCAGAGAGTATAGAATTGATTCTCCAAAGTGGTCGCTGTTATGGTGGCGCCTGATCCCGGTGTGAACTGCATATTTATTTAAAAATATAAATGTAATTAAATTATATTTATATTTTTCTGCAATAACTAGGGCTAAATCCAGGGGGGTTGTAGATTAATTTGTAGATTATTTTGTCTCTACGTGCCAGAAAGCCTAGTGCAAGAGCTTTTGTGTGTGGATTCTGTTATACTAATTCTAAATTCTGACAACGGATAGGTTGCTGTTTTTTACAAATTCTAAACTTTCAATGGCACAATTGGCTTCTTCCAAAGTTGAGTTGCAAAATCGTCAAAAGGTACTGCTTCAGGTTCAAAAAGAAGTGAAGCAGTATCGGTTACAGTCGTTACATCGCGCGGTATTAACGCATTTGGCGCAGGAAACCCCCCCGTTAAAAATGCGACGAATTTGGGATGTAGAGTTAAAAGTCAGCCATCAACCCAGTGTTCGTTTAACACCGGATACGGGAATTATTCAAGTTTTTGATCGCTTAAATGGAAGATTATTAATTTTAGGGGCTCCGGGTTCAGGAAAAACGACAACGTTAATCGGATTAACTAAAGTATTAGTGGGTCGCGCGGAAACGGATGGGGAAGAACCTATTCCGGTTTTACTGAATTTATTAACCTGGAACAATCCAGAACAAACTCTCGCAGATTGGATTTTAGAACAACTTCATTTAAAGTATGGGATTGCTATTTCTATAGGCGAAAATTGGATGCAGCAACTTAAAATTTTACCTTTATTGGATGGGTTAGATGAACTTCCGATCCCGAAACAGGTTCAATGTGTTCAACAGATTAATCAATTGTTAAATGGAGAGATTGCACCGTTACATTTGGTGGTTTGTGCCAATGTTATTAGTTATCAAAAACTCCCTGAAC
>NZ_JBJUDF010000213.1:0-9647 GCF_046067725.1 Planktothrix sp. | reverse complement strand
ATTTTAGATGTTGCCGATCGGATTATTCACATGGAAGATGGTGCATTAGTCAGCAATTCAGAACTAACTCCTAATAATCAATTAACATCAAACACTTAACCTTAATTAATCCTATTCTAGTTAATCTAAACTCTATCAACTTAAGCTTATCTATTCCAAATGTTCAATTTGACTATTAGAAATGAGTTGAATCAGATGACTAGCAACATCTGTTCTATGACATCGATGAAAGTTCATTTCAGCACATAATAATAAAACGGTTCCTTTTTCAGCGAGTTCTGCAACTTCACGCAAAGCAATATCCGCTTCTTCTAAGTCAGGAGGAACCCAATTTTTTTGACCCGATATATTCCCTAAAGCAGTTTTAGAGATGTATTTAACATCATGAGCTTCACAAACTTCTTGAAGTTTATTACCATACCATTTGCGACTCCAAGCACGGGGAGTCATCCTCACATCAATTACAAAATCAACCTGATACTTTTTCAGATATTCTAAAAATTTGTCATGGTTTTTTCGATTACCATATCCAAAGGTTAGAATTAGTTTTTTTTTGAGTTCAGCAATATTATTATTCATATTTTTCTTAAAAATCAAACAAGTTTAACTGTGTATAATTTGGTTCTGGTGGCTCAGATTCTTTAGAAATAGATGGATAAAACAAACCGATAATCATAAAGGTTTGCCGATGATCTTTTAAATTGCCAACAATAAAGTATAAATCTTTTTTGTTTAAAAAGTCAATCTCTAATTTCTGTCTGACTTTTTCTAATGCTTCTGCTTCTCGTTCTTCTAAAGTAGATTTTTTTGAGATATCTCTACATTTTCGATAGAGTTCAAAAATTTCCCAATCATTAATTGAATATTTATGTTTTACTTGATTGTTTTCAATAAATTCGTAACCAAATTTGTAGGGTATTTTTTCCAGATTTGAAGGAATTTCAAAGAAGTCTAGTTGATCCAATGTGGCTTTTTGTTTATCTTCCCATTCACGCTTATCTTTTTTATAATAATATTTTATAATAGACTTGGGCTTAATAATTCCCAGAGACTTTCCTTGATCTTTAATATCTTGAATTGATTGAAATTGTAAGGGTAACACAAAAGACTTTCTTTCTGACCAATCATCTTCTGTTCCTATTTTTCTCAAGATTTGAATAGAACTATCATCTATACGATAACTTTCAATTCTTGAATCTTTATCATTTTTTTCAATATTTGCACTAATAATTGACCAGCGTGGATAACGTTGATCAAAATCTAGCTGTCGAAATCGTATAGGGTAAATGCGAATCCACTCACGAGGTTGTTCATTATCATCTAGCAAAACGCCAGCAGTACAGACAGTTTCTCGGTATTTGGTACTAATTGAAGGATAGGTTTTAGTGGCAATCAATATTTTTCTTCTTTCCATAAAAATTTTATGAATTTGCTGAAATTAACAGTTGTTCAAAAATATCTGATATCATGTAATTTCTAACCCCCTGAACAAGATTTCAACACCCAACCGATCACAATTCCTAACCCTCCAAAACGAACCGCTTGCCAAAAAGGTTCCTTGAAACTTCCCCAACTGACTAAACGGCTTTCTAAATTAAATTCTATGGTTTCTAACTGTATTTTTAATTGTTTTAATTCGTCTTTGAGTTGTTGCGATTTCGTTTGACGAATTTCGGGAATCACTTCATCAATCCGGTTTTTTAATTCAACTTGACGGTGTTGATCTTGTTGAATTTGAGCGAATCGTTCCTTAAGCTGAATGAAAGATTGTTCAACCTCTGCTAAGGTTTGTTCAAGATCCTGATTCTCATCGGGATCAGAATCATTTCCAGAAGATGGTTGAGACGATGGCTGACTTGGCATAATAGTAAAAAACCGAATTCACCCCGTAGTTGAAATTACCCTAATGACCAACCTCAATTCCACAACCTCCACCGCTTCTAACGCCTTAGAAAGCTCACGCACTGCTAATCTAAGCGATTATACCCCATTAGAACTTGCCCAAGCCTTAGCGGAACGATTAGCCATCCCTGAACGAGACTGGCATCGTCTCAAGTCTAACCGCAATGCTCGCGCTGGGGAACAGTTAGCGGCAGCATTAGTCTTTCTACTCACCAATCAACCAGAAGAAGTAATTCCTCGGTTAAATCAAGCCACTGGCTGGTTAGAACGCACCATTACGGCACCTCCTTGTCCCACCCATGGAACAACAGAAAAAAAACAACCCTAAGCCTCAAGAAATCACCCTAAAATTGGGAGTTGAAATCGAGGGATGCAGGAGCAAAAGACAGACACACTTCAAAGCTATAAACTCTCAACTCCCCATATATCAGGGGTTAGAACAGATTTTAACGGCTTAAAACCGTTACCAATCCTGTTGTTGTCTATAGAAGGTTGGCATTTTTTTACATAAGGTGAGTTCAGTTCCCGTTCGATTCCATTGCACACGATCAAAGATTTGATAAAGAATGTACAACCCTCGACCGCATTCATGTTCATCATGGGGTAAATCAGAATCAGAGGTATTGTGTTCACAATCGATGTCGTCATGAAATTGACATTGACAAGGCGGTTTGAAACCACAACCTTGATCTGATATAATCCACCAGCAATGATCTTGAATCACACAAAAGCGGACAACTACTGTTTTACTGGGGTCTAGCTGGTTGCCATGCTTGGCAGCATTGACAAGTGCTTCTTGCAGCCCAAGGCGAACTTCGGCTTGCAATTGGTCTGGAATCTCAGCCAAAAGCAAGTCCAAAATCGGACAAAGATACAAGGTAGAAGCAAAGCTAATAGTGACCCAGTTACGTTTAACCGGACGCGATGTTAAAGCAATCACACGGAAAACTCCCTGGCAACATGGTGGATAAACCTCACACCCTGCATGGTGATAAATTCTCTCCTGCTATGGAATTTAAGCTCAGTAGGTGAGCGTGAGTACCCGTTCATTCATTAGATTACCAAAAGAATAAGAAAAAACACAATTAATTTTGAAAAATAGTGTAATTTTTTTGTATTATATTTGAATTACTGTCAAGCTCAACCCAAGAAAAATCAAGGGATTTTGAAGAAAACAGGCTAAGAGAGGACTTAGATTGCAGTGTTGATCAGAATGACAAATTAATGCTTCGCCTTTGATCTAATCAATAAATATTAGTAGCTATTGATACAGAAGACTAAATCATCAGCCATCTTTCTAGGACTTTTGTTAATATTATTCATGTAACTTAACATTACTTTATAAAACGATATGATCACAACCCCAACGGTCAGCACTGACGTGATCCCCGGACAATATTGGCAATGGCGGGATCAATTGATTTACTATGTGCGTGCGGGTGAACGTCACCCCCAGCGTCCCCCTTTACTGCTCGTTCATGGGTTTGGAGCTTCTACGGATCACTGGCGTAAAAATATACAAGAGTTACAATCGGATTTTGAAGTGTGGGCCATTGATTTATTAGGGTTTGGTCGGTCTGCAAAACCCAAGAGAGAATATAGTGGTCAACTGTGGCGAGATCAGCTTCAGGACTTCATTACAGAGGTGATTGGTCAACCTGTGATTTTAGCCGGAAATTCCCTGGGGGGGTATGCGTCCCTTTGTGTTGCGTCCCAATGTCCATCAACGGCTAAAGGTCTAATTTTACTCAACAGTGCTGGGCCCTTTACGGAGACTGATCCCCGTCCTGAACCTCCTTTATGGAAAAAAGCGGTTTCTACTACCATGCGATCGCTGTTTCGTCAAGATTGGGTGAGTTTTTTAATTTTCCAATGGACAAGACGCCGTTCTATAATTCGCAAAACCTTACTTAAAGTTTATCTTGATCCCAGTGCGGTTACGGATCAATTAGTAGAAGAAATTTATCGTCCTTCCTGTGATCCCGGTGCGGCGCAGGTGTTTGCGTCGGTGTTCAAAAGTCCTCAAGGGGAAAAAGTGGATGTATTGTTAAATCAGTTAAGCTGTCCTCTATTGTTAATTTGGGGAGAAGGTGATCCCTGGATGAATTGTCGAGAACGTAGTCGCAAATTTCATCAATATTATCCTCAATTACAGGAATATTTTCTCCAGGCGGGTCATTGTCCCCATGATGAAGTTCCTGAACAGGTAAATAATTTGATTCGGTCTTGGGTGTTAGAACAGGTGTAGGCTACCTTTTTGAAACTATCAGAACTTACGCAAAAACCCGGTTTCTGAACCGAAAATCAAGCTTGTCGCTCTCAGCCTCAATGAGAAACCGGGTTTTTTAACCCTTGTGTATACACAACAGCTTATCTATAGTGCTACGCGCAAGGGAACAGCTTAACTGGGAACAGTAAGAATTGAAAGGGTTTTAGAGTTTAAAAATGTCCTAACCGTCATGCGTAGCGCTATATAGGTAATCATAGATTTTTGGCAGTTTTTAACGTTAAGATGCGATCAATCGCAACAACGGTTAAGAATATTGATAGCGAGGGTGAAGGCGGGGGTTAAGTTTATCTTGGACGGGTTGACCGTGTTTGAAGTGTTGTTCAACAATGAGGGTAACTTCTTCCGGTTTCACGCGATAATACCAAATTTCATCGGGGGTGACTCGCACCGTTGGGCCAATATTACATTGACCTTGACAACCACTGGCTTCTATTATTAGTCCCTCAATCTTATAATTTTCAAAAGCCTCCAGAACTGCAACTGAACCGTGTCGCTGACAAGACTGATGTTGACAAATTAACACACAACGAGAAGTTTGATTTTTCATAAACGGTTCTGAATTACAATGGATGACGCTGTTTATGTTGACTATAAATTTAATATACAGGATAGACTCTTTCTACAATTTAACTAAAAAAATAGAAACCGGGTTTTTGAGTGAATTAGGTTTTTTTACCTTAATCTTTGTAGAAAAACCGGGTTTTTGGGAGGTAATGACAAACCCTAAGAAAAACTGCTTTAGGATGAATTCACTAAAGCAGTCATTAACTTACACCACTTTTCAATTGTTTCATTCCCTAGCGGGATGATTCCATCTCAGCAATATCCAAAGTTGTCCTCAACACCGAATCAGGATTTAAACTGATGGAATCTATTCCTAATTCCACTAAGAAACGTGCAAATTCAGGATAATCACTCGGTGCTTGACCACAAATTCCGATCTGATGATTGTAAGTTTTAACCGTTGCGATCGCGATTTCAATCATGCGTTTTACGGCTTCATCTCGTTCGTCAAAAATAGGAGCCACTAACGCAGAATCTCCATCTAATCTTAACATTAATTGGGTTAAATCATTTGACCCGATGGAGAAGCCATCAAACACTTGACAAAACTCTTCAGCCATTAAAATATTACTGGGTAATTCACACATCACATAGACTTGTAAGCCGTTTTCTCCCCGAACTAACCCGTGTTTTGCCATTTCCGCTTTTTGAATCCCAACGGAGAGGGCAATATTAAAATGATCAAACCCTTTTAAGGTACGATAGGAAATGGCGCAATCAGTAAAAATAGAGGCAAAACAATAGTGCGTTGCATCTAAGACGCCTTTGGCTCCTTTAATATTTAAGTAGGTTTCTTGATCACAGTGACTACCTAATGCTTAGATAGTGATTATGTAGTTTTATTGCAAAATAAGTCTGTTAAGGGAAAAGGCTATTTCTATCTTGATTTAGACAGATTTAGTATTTTCTCTAAAATATAAAAGGGTTGATCCCCAAATTTTAAGCGTCGAGTTCAATTGAGTTTTGATTGGATTAAACTTCGGTGGATGAGCGAATACTCGACGTTGAATTGCTCCTACTTTTATCTTATTGCTTCTGTTGGAAATCGACATCCCTCTTGGTAAAATAGTATTAGTTACTTAATGGAAAGAAAGGCGACAGATCGGCTTCTGAGAGATATTTTAAAAAACATTAAGTTTTTTTAGGAGGCGCGAATGAAAGTTAAGGAATGTTACAAAACCGCCGAAGTGTGGAATAGTAACCAATGCCTAGACATGATGTGTCCGATTGAGTTTATTTTGGAATTAATCGGAACAAAATGGTCAATCTCTATCCTACGGGAGTTGTTTCGAGGAAACCAACGCACCCATGAACTGTTAGAGGCGTTACCCGGTATTAGTACCAAAACCTTGACAGTGCGGTTGCGGGAGTTAGAAAAACATGGGTTAATTCATCGTAGAGTTTATGCTGAAATTCCCCCCCGTGTAGAATATTCTCTGACGGAAAAAGGATTAGAACTGCAACCAGTTTTAATAGCTTTAAAACAAGTCGGAGAACAATGGTTAAAAGACAGTCACTGTATTTGTCCATTAGAGGTGACGCTCTAAACAAGGTTTAGGGGAAAAAACCTGATTCAAAGTTTCCCTGTTGTTTTCTATAACCCGCGCTGAAATGGATTTCACAACTAACATCAAACATCTATTTCACAGGATTTTTGAGATTAGATCCCGATTGAAATCCGAGACAGGAAGCGGGTTTGACTGTTTTAAATTAAAAATTATTGAAACTTGATGACAATGTGTTATGGCGCTACGCATGACGCTTAGGACATTTTTAAACTCTAAAACCCTTTCAATTCTTACTGTTCCCAGTTAAGCTGTTCCCTGTTCCCTTGCGCGTAGCACTATAATCAATTTTCTCGATTTCCTTTTTTAGAATTCTTTTCGGGATTTTATCTTAATAGATTTGGGGCTGATGGAGCGATCGCATTGTATTGAATATTCTTACCCTAAAAGATGGTGCGTGCGCGTTGATGGAACACGCTAAAATTGATTGGATTTTAGGGGATTTAACAGAACAGTCTCAAGGATTCGTTAATTTTCAAGAAATGGAGCTAATTTGCGCTTATTCCAAATCGAGTAGGAAACTAACGACAAGGGGAACTAAGACCAAAACCTAGAAGCCCAAGGAATAGTAAAGAAGGTTGTCGCCAAAAGGAGAGCATTTTCTCAAAAGAGATATTGAGCCCGATGGCTAACATTAAAGAAAAAACCGTGATTTTTACAAATATTAATAATGCCGGATGGTGCATGAGTTTAAAAAACTTTTTTGCTTTTGACAATTTAATAGAATATTTTTGATGATCTTCAATCATTCTTGAAACACTTTGACAAAAAACTCAAAAAAAAATCAGTAAAAATGAAGATGCCAAGGGATTAAAATAATTCAATGTTGAAAATTAATGGCAATCATGGCTTTAAAGTTTATATCCATTCCACCCCAAACCAGAAAACCTCCCCATGGGTTAATCGTGATGATGCACGGTTGGGGAGCTAATGCAGAGGATCTAACTTCCCTAGCAGCAATGCTGCGTTTACCGGAATATCAATTTATTTTTCCTCAAGCTCCCTTGGCCCATCCTCAATCTCCTTTAGGACGGGCTTGGTATGCTTTAGAAACTCCTGAATATCAAGGATTAGCGGAAACTCAAACGGAAGTTAAGGAATGGTTAAAATCTTTAGAGACCAGTACAGGGGTTCCGTTATCCAAAACTATTTTAGGGGGATTTTCTCAAGGAGGTGCGATGACCCTAGATGTGGGGCGTTTTTTTCCTTTAGCGGGTTTAATTAGTTTAAGTGGTTATTTGCATTTTTCCCCGGAACCATTGGATCACCCGTTACCTCCGGTGTTAATTGTTCATGGAAGACAAGATCCGGTTGTTCCTGTAGAAGCAGCCCAGCAAGCTAGAGATGTGTTTCAACAGTTAGGGGCGAGTGTGGATTATCAGGAATTTAATATGGGTCATGAAATTCGGCCAGAGGTTTTGGGGTTAATAAGAAGTTTTGTAATGAATTGTATGCCATAATCCCCCCAATGCCCTTAGTATAGAAATGGGGAAATCAATTGGTGACAACCCTGCTGATCAAGCTCCAAGCAAATGCAATTCACGGGAGGTGTAACTCATGGAAACCTTGACTCGATCCTCACCGCAACAGATTTCAACTCTAAGCGCCGATGATGTTGCACAATTGGCTGCACGTCTGGAACGAGATGATTATAACAATCCCTTTGAAGGACTCAATGATTGGCATTTGTTACGAGCGATCGCGTTTCAACGTCCAGAGCTTGTGGAACCTTATATTTACTTGCTCGATCTCGAAGCCTATGATGAAGCGTAACAATTCAATAGTCTGTAGGTTTCAACTGGATTAACAATGAGAATCATTTCGCCTTCCACCTTCGAGAAGCGGATTTTAATTGGCATCAGTGGAGGCATTGCAGCTTATAAAGTCTGTGAAATTGTTTCAACCTTAGCCAAAGCTGGGGCTGATGTTCGGGTAATTTTGACCGACTCAGCCCAAGAATTTATTACTCCCTTAACCTTTGCAACCCTCTCTCGTCAATCGGCTTATACCGATCAAGATTTTTGGCAACCGACTCATGGACGCCCGTTACATATTCAGTTAGGGGAATGGGCGGATGTGTTTTTAATTGCTCCCCTGACGGCCAATACTTTAGCTAAATTAGCCACCGGGTTCGCTGATAACTTACTCACAAATACGGTTTTAGCGTCTAATTGTCCCGTGTTACTGGCTCCAGCCATGAATCGAGAAATGTGGAAGCAAGTTTCTGTACAACGGAATTGGGAAACCCTGCTTTTAGATTCTCGGTTTCAGGGTATTACTCCGACGGCTGGAATTCTCGCCTGTGATCTTCCGACGACCAGAACGGCTAATTCTTCTATCGAAGGTGCGGGACGGATGGCTGAACCGAAACAGATTTTAGCTCATCTGGATTCGTTATTGCACACTCAAGGAAAACGAGATTTAGAGGGAAAACAAGTCCTCATTAGTGCGGGAGGAACGAGAGAACATCTTGACCCGGTACGATTTATTGGTAATCCCTCAACGGGTAAAATGGGGCTGGCTTTAGCACAGGCGGCAATTCATCGGGGGGCATCGGTGACGTTGGTTCATGGCCCGATGAGTACAGAGTTATTGGCAACTTTGCCAGAAGTTAAGTTGGTTCCTGTCCTCAGTGGTGAGGAAATGTATCAGGAAATAATTAAACGATTTTCTTCATCGGATATAACGGTGATGGCGGCGGCGGTAGGAGATGTGAAACCTGCTATGTATAGTGAGGATAAATTACCGAAACACCTTTTACCCACAGAATTGCCATTAAAGCCTATTGTTGATATTATAGCAGAATTAGGCAAAATGAAGCAACCCCTCCAAAAGTTAGTCGGGTTTGCGGCACAAACTGGGGAAATTTTAAAGCCTGCTCAAGATAAATTAAAGCAAAAAAATTTAGATGTTATTGTTGCTAATCCGATTGATTTACCGGATGCTGGTTTTGGAACTGAAACCAATCAAGCTATATTTTTAAGTCGTCAAGGTCGAAAGTTAGAAATTGCGGCTTGTAGTAAATTGCAATTAGCCCATCAGCTATTTGATTTTATTTGGTTGGCGGTTGACAGTTGAAGATATCGCAGATTTACAGTTTCAATCCCTGATAGGGATTAATTGTTATTGTAACAATGGGCAACTTGTCCCCCTAATTATGAGTATGTTCCTGTTTCAATCCCTGATAGGGATTAATTGTTATTGTAACAAATTAATTCAATCATATTTACCTCCCAGAAAGAGGTTTCAATCCCTGATAGGGATTAATTGTTATTGTAAATAATCTGATAGGTGTTACAATAACAATTAATCCCTGATAGGGATTA
>NZ_JBJUDF010000212.1:0-8800 GCF_046067725.1 Planktothrix sp. | reverse complement strand
GGTTGTAGCAGAACAATTTAAGTTACCTTACCAATTTGACCGCAAAACCGCTGTATTTTCCCTGAGTTCAGCTATATTAGTAGGAGTAGGAGCCGGATTTTTTCCCGCTTTACGCGCCAGTCAACTTGACCCAGTGAAAGCTTTAAAAGGAGATTAAGTCAAAAGTAAAAATAAGAATTAAACCTAACAAGAGAGATTAAAGGTTATGGAAAAACCGCAAAATTTTGATTTAGAATCCTCACTGAATCCTGAAACCTTAGCAGAACCTGAACCATTTAGGTTTTTACCTTTAGGGATGATTTTAACTTTAATATCAGGTTTAATCGGAATTTTCGTGACCGCACTTCCTTCTGAACCTGTGAACCCTGAGCCTTCTTCGACTGTTTCCAATTGGGAATTGTTTTCAACTCCAATTCCTACTTTAAAGTCTTCTTCTCATGAGAATCCTAATCCTTGGATGAAGGGAAACTTAATGTCTGTTTCTGATGTTAAATCTATCAATAAAATTCACAATTTAGAAAACATTAGTTTTGATCACCCTGAACCCTTTCAACTGAATAATTTAGAATCCCCTATTAATATTTTAATCCCAGATATTCAAGCTTTAAATATAGAACAAAGTGAGTCTCAATCCGCTTTAGAAATTTCTGAAATTACTGATATCAGTGAGATGAACATGACTCCTTTAAACTTAATCGCCAGTCGTCCCCAATATCCGATGGTAGCACAACCTTCTTCAGAGGTTCAATCGACTCCCTCGGTTCCTGATGTTTCGGAAATTGATGGAATTCAATTAACGTTACAAGAGGTAATTTTTTTAGCATTAGAAAATAATCGCACGATTAAAAATCAGTATTTAGAACGAATTGTACAACGTCAAGATTTAGCGGTTGCTGAAGATAAATTTAATCCTAATTTTACACCCAGTTTGTCAATAGGATGGGATAATATAACTCAGGGAAATACAACAATAATGAACCGGGGTTTACGTTTATCAGCGAAAGTATTGGTTAAAATTCCCACAGGAGCAGAACTGAATTTAGAATGGGAAGGACAAAGACAACAGGAAAATTATCAAGGCTCAGGAATTTCTGATCGAGATATTTTAAGACAAAATTTAGCCTTAGTATTTAACCAACCTTTATTAAGAGGTGCTGGAGAAGCTGTTAATCGAGCCTCTATTGAAATAGCCCGAATTCAAGAAACGATTAATTTACTAGATTTAAAATCAATTTTAATTGATAAAATTACAGAAGTTATTCTAGTTTATCGTGCTTTACTACAAGCGCAAGAACAAGTTAAAATTGAAACAGAATCTTTAAAAACAGCCCAAGAACAAGTTGAAACAACAAAGGTTTTGATTCAAGCTGGACGATTACCTAGAACTGAATTAATTACCGTCCAAACTCGTGTCGCTAATCAAGAATTATCTTTATTAAGTGCTCAAAATAATTTAAAACAGCAACAACTCAATTTATTACAATTATTAGATATTGCTCAAGAAGTTAACATTATAGCATCTGAAAATTTAGACATTTCATCGATCACCTTCAATCCAGATGAAATTAAACAGTTAGGTTTGGAGAATCAACCTAGTTATTTACAATCAAAATTAAAATTACAACAATCAAAAACCGATTTAATTGTTGCAGAAAATAATCGTCGATGGAAGATCGATTTAAGCACTAGGATTATACATCAACCCGCACCGGATATTATTGGAAATCAAACGGATTTAAGAGCGGGATTAGTCTTGAGTAAAACCTTAGGTGATCGAACATTAGAGCAGGATTTTCAACGAAGCCGGATTAATGTTTTACAAGCCGAAAATAATTTAATAGAAGCTGCTCAAAATCTTGAAATTGATGTCAAGAAAAGTTTACAAGATCTTGATGTCGCTAGGAAAACTGTTGAATTATCTCGACAGGCGACCCAGTTAGCTGAACAACAACTTCAGAATGAGGTGGAAAAAGTGAAGTTAGGAGCGGATGGCTCTTCTTTGGTGAATTTAGTACAATTCCAATCAGGTTTAACCCAAGCCCAAAATAGTGAATTAAATGCTAAAATAGACTATCTAAATACCTTAACAAATTTGTACCAAAGCTTGGGTACAACCTTAAATCAATTTGGTATTACCATAGAACAGCAACCCATCAAAAATAATGACTGATTCCTCTGTAATTACCTTAACAGTAGAGGGTGAAAATTTACCCCAGAATAAACAAAATCGGCGGTTAGATTTGTGGTTATCTCAACAAATTCCTGACCTATCTCGCTCTCGAATTCAAACCTTAATTAGTCAAGGATGGGTGAAAGTCAATGAACAAGTTTGTACCGCTAAAAAAATTTCTGTACAAAGCGGCGATCGCTTAGAAATTATTCTCCCTCCCCCCCAACCTTTAGAACTAGAAGCCGTTGATATTCCCCTAGATATTTTATATGAAGATGATTGTCTTTTAATCCTCAATAAACCCGCAGGTTTAGTGGTTCATCCTGCACCCGGACATCAGAATGATACCTTAGTCAATGGGTTATTAGCTTATTGTGATCAATTAGCAGGAATTGGCGGGGTACAACGTCCTGGAATTGTGCATCGTTTAGATAAAGATACAACCGGGGCAATGGTGGTGGCGAAAACAGATTTTTCCCTGCAAAATTTGCAAGCTCAAATCAAAGCAAAAACTGCTCGTCGTCAATATTTAGGAGTCGTTTATGGAGTCCCTAAAACCGAATCAGGAACCATTAATCAACCCATTGGTCGCCATCCGATTGATCGAAAAAAAATGGCTATTATTCCCATCGAAAAAGGGGGACGAGAAGCGATTACTCATTGGCAAATTCAAGAGCGTTTAGGAAACTATACGTTAATATTATTTACCTTAGAAACAGGACGCACTCACCAAATTCGGGTGCATAGTTCGTTTATGGGAAATCCTCTTGTCGGTGATCCTGAATATAGTCGAGGAAAAGCGATGGGTGTAAATTTACCTGGACAGGCACTTCATGCTTGGAAACTAACATTAAATCACCCAATTTCAGGAGAAAAAATTGAAGCGATCGCTCCTATCCCTGATGCGTTTCAAACACTCTTAGATGTTTTACGTCGCCGTTAAAATCGGCAATTGTTGACAAATTATAATGGTAATGTAACCGTAAATCGAGTTCCCTTTCCAATTTCACTGTCAACATCAATTTTGCCTTGATGTAAATCAACCGCTTGTTTGACAATGGATAATCCTAACCCTGTTCCTTGTATATTTCCCACATTAGAAGCTCGTTCAAATTGTTGAAAGAGTTTATCTTGATAATCCAAGGGTAAACCGATGCCTTCATCAGCCACTTCAAACCAAATTAATTGACCATCTTGGTGAATTTTTAAACTAACTGTACCTCCATCTGGCGAATATTTAATAGCATTAGATAACAAATTCATCAAAATATGGCGGAGTAAATCTTTATCAAGATTCCCATGAATGACTTCTTGAGAACTCATAAATAAAACCCGATGTTCTGAATGAGCAATGGGTTTGATTTCTTCAATCAAAGATTGACAAAATTCTACAACTTGAATGGGTTGAGGATTAAACGTTAGTTTTCCAGATTCAGCACGACTTAAGATTAACAACTCCTCCAAAAGATTGTTCATATTACTGACAGAATTTTGAATCCGATCTAAATGTTTTTGTTTTTTCTCTTCCGTCCATTTTTCGCTATAATCTTTTAACATCCCCGCCGACATTTGAATGGCAGTTAATGGGGTTTTTAAATCATGGGAAGCAATGGATAAAAACCTGGATTTTTCATCTTTCAAGATTTGAGCTTCTTTTAACGAATGCTGAATTTCTAAAGTAGATTGATGTTTTTTCAAAGCAATTTTAATCGCAGCATGAACTTCTCGCTCTTTAAAGGGTTTGAGAATATATCCATAGGATTCGGTTTCTTCAGCGCGTTCTAGGGTTTCATCATCAGCATAAGCTGTGACATAAATCACAGGAATATTAAATTTTTCTTGAATCAGTTTTGTCGTTTCAATACCATCCATATCCCCTTTAATCACAATATCCATTAAAATTAAATCCGGTTTGGTTTCTTCAACCTTTTGTAACGCGGCTTCGCTTGAAGAGGCAATTCCCACCACAACATACTCTAATTTTTCTAATTTTCGGGCTAATCCCTTCGCAATTAACAATTCATCTTCCACAATTAAAATTTTAATTTCTCCCATTTTTACCCCCTCTAATTGATAATCGAAAATTCAAGTTTAAAATTGACAATTATTGCTCTTAAAAACTATCTTAACATCTCGGCTTGGTCTGCCTCCTTCTGTTCTTTTCCGGCTGCTGTTCTTCCCAAGCCCCATTGTCTGCCTGAATAGTTGGCTAATTTCAACCGATGCGCTACAATCCCAGAACCAAAGGTAGACTGTACTAAAACCAATTAGTCGTTATAGTATGGCGATAGTATATGGTGGGGAGTTGGCAATCACACAATGAATCTAACGCAGGAAATTGTTTTCCAGAATGGCAAATATCGGATTGATGCTGTTCTCGGTCAAGGGGAGTTTGGTATCACCTACCAAGCCACACACCATCTCACTGATCAAGCGGTTGCCATTAAAACCCTTCATCCTAAATTCATCCACTGCGTTGATTTTCCCCAAATCAAACAGCAATTTATAACCGTCGCCCAGCGTTTAAGCCAGTGTCACCATCCTAATATTGTCCGTGTGCTGGAGATATTTGAAGAAAAGGGTTTACCCTACCTGGTGATGAATTATATTCCAGGGCCAACCCTAGAAAAAACCTTACAAGCAAATTCTCGGTTATCGGTTGATCTAGCGTTGCAATATATCCGTCAAATTTCTTCCGCTTTAAGAACCCTACATCAACAAGGTTTACTTTACTGTAACCTGCAACCGAGGAATATCTTACGTCACAAAGGGACAGATATTCTGACCTTAGTAGATTTTGGCTTAACCAGTGGGTTTGTTGAACAAAATACTCGGTTTCCCATTCGCAACCGGGTTTTATCCGTAGGTTATGCGTCCTTGGAACATTATCTTCCCCATCAACACCTGAGTCCCGCAACGGATATTTATAGTTTGGCGGCGACCTTCTATTGTTTGTTAACCGGTGAACCTCCCTTAGAAGCACCGTTACGAGTGAATGAGGCGACACAAGAATTACTCAGTGCTTCTAAACCCAGGTTAAGAGAAATTCAACCGACCCTAAGTTCCGTTGTAGAACGATTAATTTATTGGGGATTAGAAATTGAACCGTCTCGACGTCCTCAAAGTGTAGATCAATGGATTGCCTTTTTACCCATTGAAGAAACAGGCACCGTCATTCAATCTCCTCAAACCATCATTCAACCTCAAAATCCCAATATTGTAGCGTCTACCCCCAATTCTGTGGCGGTAAAAGCCACGGTTGAAACTTCTGTTACCGTTGTGGAAAAACCCGTTACCTCCGTTGCAACATCCCCCAGCGTTCCTGTGAGTTCACCCCAGCCTAAAATTCAACCTGTTGTGGTGAATGATCTGAACTGGGAACCTGTAGAAAAAACACCATCCTTGGGTTTTTTACTGCCCATTTTATTCTTGATTACATCCTTATTTTTTGGTTGGGTAGGATTTGATCTAACCCGTCGTTATGGATATATTATTAGTCAGAAAACGAACTTACCCATCAATCATCCTTTCAACCATTTAGATTCAACAGAACCGATGTTTGAAAATCCTTCGGTAGCGACTCAAAATCCAAAGGAAGTAGCGGCTGAACATTCTACAGAAGAACCTTTAGAACAGGGAGATGATTCAATCGGGGAATCTTCTGATGAGAGAGAAGCGCAAACAGAAGAAACCTCACCCCTGGCTTCAGAAGGTGATAGCAGCGTGATTGCTGGAACAGAAACCGAAAGTTCATCTTCTTCAGAGTCTCAATTAGAAGAATATTTACTGTCTCCATCAGAAGAAAACAATGAGTTTGAAGTTGGAGTGGAACCCACCGTTACAGACTCCTCCTCTAGTTCTGTAACAACCTATTCTGATCCCAATTATTCAACGGTTCAACCGGATACACCTCCAGTCTCTAGTTATTCTCAAGATGCGAATGTGACTCTACCTCCAGAAACAACATTCGAGGGAGGAGGAGGTTCCTATAATCAGGAATCTGATCCAAATTATTATCCAGAGTCAACGGTTCCTGTAGAATCCCAATATCCGGTTTCTTCTCAAGAAACGAGCCCAATGATATCCGCACCTAACTATGGAACTGAATCTAATATCCCTAGCCCACCTTTAACCTCTCCGTTCAGTAACTAGGAATGAGACAGTCTGAGAGTTTTAATGGAGTGCAATTATATCAACTCTTTCTTTGAGATAAAGCTTCCATCCCATTAACTCTTTTTAACAATTTTTCTTAATGATAATATAGATAATACTCATCCTCAATAATCGTTTTTTCATGCCTTAAATTAGATCAGCTGTCACGCAGTTAATTTTGTTGCCTAAAAGCATTGCTGTAAGGACTTTAGGCAACAAAATATCAAGTTTAGATGGGTAGCAGCTTATGATATAATCAACAATAGACAAAATTTAATTTGATTTTGCTCCTCATGTTGAATATTCCTCAAATCCTCGCTCAAGAACTGTCTCTGAAACCCTTTCAAGTGGAAAACGCACTACAATTGTTTTCTGAGGGGGCAACGATTCCTTTTGTGGCGCGGTATCGGAAAGAACGCACGGGTTCTTTAGATGAAACTCAACTGCGAGATCTTTCAGAACGCTATACCTATTTAACGGAATTAGAAGACCGGAAAAAAAGCATTTTAGATGTGATCGCCTCTCAAGATAAACTGACCGATGAACTCCGAGAAAAAATCGAAAATTGTTTACAGAAAACGGAATTAGAAGATTTATATTTACCTTATAAACCCAAACGACGAACTCGCGCGACTGTTGCGAAAGAAAAAGGATTAGAACCTCTAGCTCAATTTATTGCTAATTTTAATCAACCCAATTCCCCAACGGTTTCCTTAGAAGCAGAAGCTGAAAAATATATTTCTGAAGAAAAAGGCGTTAAAACCGTTGAAGATGCCTTAAATGGAGCATCTGATATTTTAGCAGAAATCGTGTCAGAAAAAGCAAATTTACGAGCTTATTTAAGAGAATATTTAATGAATAATGGGGTATTTTCATCCCAGGTTAAAGAAGATTACCCCGAAGGAACAACAAAGTTTGAAATGTATCGTCAATATCGAGAAAATGTACAGGATATTAAACCTCATAATTTGTTAGCTTTATTTCGAGGAGAAACGGAAGGGATTTTAAAAGTTGAGATTGAATTTGATGAGGATTTTGTACAGTCTTATTTAGAATCCCAGGAAATTAAAACGAAAAATCCGGTAATCAGGAAATTTTATCAACCGATGTTAAAAGATGCTTTTAATCGGTTAATGAAAACCTCTTTAATGAGTGAAGTTAGAAGCGATCGCAAAACCTACGCGGATTTAGAATCGATTAAAACCTTTGAAGCGAATTTAAGAGAATTATTACTCGCCGCACCTGCGGGGATGAAACCGACTTTAGCCATTGACCCAGGGTTTAGAACCGGATGTAAAGTTTCAGTCTTATCCGAAACCGGAAAATTCTGTGAATATCAAACGATTTTTCCCCATCAAGCAGACGGTCAACGTCAAGAAGCGGCGAAAAAACTTAAACAATTAATCGATAAATATAATATTGAATTAATCGCCATTGGAAATGGAACTGCTGGACGAGAAACCGATGAATTTATAACCGAAATTATCGCTAAATTAGACCGGAAACCAATTAAAGTTATGGTAAATGAATCCGGTGCATCGATTTATTCTGCGAGTGATGTGGCGCGACAAGAATTCCCCGATTTAGACTTAACGGTGCGAGGTGCAATTAGTATCGGACGTCGGTTACAAGATCCGTTAGCGGAATTAGTAAAAATTGATCCAAAATCCATCGGAGTTGGACAATATCAACATGATGTGGATCAGAAATTATTAAAGAAAAAACTTGATGAAACCGTTGAAAGCTGTGTAAACTATGTGGGAGTAGAATTAAATACGGCTTCTAAAGAATTATTAACCTTTGTTTCAGGAATTACCCCAACGGTAGCTCAGAATATTGTCAATTATCGCAATGAAAATGGAGCCTTTAAAAGCCGTAAGGAACTGTTAAAAGTGGCAAAATTAGGCCCGAAAGCCTTTCAACAAGCGGCAGGATTTTTAAGAATTCGAGGGGGGATTAATCCTTTAGATAATACCGCAGTTCACCCAGAAAGTTATGGGGTGGTGGAAGTCATGGCGAAAGATTTAGGGGTTCCTTTGAATAATATTAGCCAATTTAAGGATAAAATTAAATCCGTTAAGCTGGATAAATATGTCACTGATACAATTGGAATTCCAACGTTAAAAGACATTATCAACGAACTCGAAAAACCGGGACGAGATCCCCGTGCGGAGTTCAAATATGCCACGTTTAAAGAAGGAATTAAAGAAATATCGGATTTAAAAATCGGAATGGAATTAGAAGGAATTGTCACGAATGTGGTTGCATTTGGTGCGTTTGTTGATATTGGAGTGCATCAAGATGGGTTAGTTCATATTTCTCAAATTGCGGATCAATTTGTTGATGATCCGAATAAGTTTGTGAAAGTGGGTCAAGTGGTAAAAGTTCGAGTCATGGAAGTTAACGAGAAGTTAAAGCGGATTAGTTTAACGATGAAGCGGTAAGAAATCAGTTAAAATTTTCTTGAAATTAGGGTTT
>NZ_JBJUDF010000211.1:0-11626 GCF_046067725.1 Planktothrix sp. | reverse complement strand
ATTTTTTGTACTAACTTGATTACAGAACGTTGTGCAGTTTCGTTAAAATCAAGAGAAGTAACTTATGTTTTTCCGCTCTATATTTATCCTAATACTGAAAATGAACAATATAATTTATTTACAGAACGCACGCCTAACTTTTCCTCCAAATTTCTAACTGAAATTAAAGCTAAATTAGGATATATCCCCACCCCTGAACATATCTTTTATTATGCTTATGCTATGTTTCATAGTCCTACCTATCGAACACGATATGCAGAATACCTCAAAATAGATTTTCCTCGTTTACCCTTAACGACCCATGAACCATTATTTAGAAATTTAGCTCAAAAAGGAGAAGAATTAGTCCAACTGCATTTAATGAAATCTCAAAAACTTAATAATTTGATGACAAAATATCAAGGAGAAGGAGACAATAACGTTACAGAAGTGACCTACAAACCCCAACAGCAACGAGTTTATATTCATCAAAACCGTTATTTTGAAGGAATACCGCCGGAAATTTGGGGATTTAGAATTGGAGGATATCAAGTTTTAGAGAAATGGTTAAAAGATCGTAAAAAAGCCAAACGGAGTTTATCCTTTAATGAGATTCTGCATTATCAAAAAATAGTTGTTGCGTTGACAGTAACCTTAAATATAATGAAAGAAATTGATCAACTCATTCCAGAATGGCCAATTCCATAAAAAATATAGGTTCAATCAAAATTATAGCTGCATCAAGATATGGGATGAATTGTAGGGGCGATTTAACCTCGTCCTTACCTTGAAATGTCTAGTTTTATTTGTTTCCAATTACCGATGGATTACTCTTTAATGGAATTGTAATTAAAAACTCAGTTCCGACTCCTAACGTTGAAAAACATTGGATTTTTCCTTGATGTTTATCCGTGACTAAATGATAGGCGAGAGATAATCCTAAACTGGTTCCTTTTCCTTGTATGGGTGAAGTCATCAACGGGTCAAAAATACTTTGACACTCTACTTCTGACATTCCAATTCCATTATCAGAAATCGAGATACCAACGGTATTTTTATCCTGTAGATCAGTCCGAATCATAATCTTAGGTTGATCGGTTAAATCTCCCTTAGAACTGGTGATTTCTAACCGATCAATGGTATAGGTGAGTAAATTCATAAACACCTGATTTAATTGTCCGGCGTAGCACTCAACTTTCAGTAACGCGCTATATTCTTTAATTAAGGTAATACCGGGTCTTCCTGCTTTTGCTTGTAGACGATTTTGTAAGATTAAAATTGTACTATCCAACCCTTCATGAATATCAACCGATTTCATTTGAGATTCATCTAAACGAGTGAAATGGCGCAGCGATCGCACGACATCTCGAATGCGTTCTGAACCCACTTTCATGGATTGTAAAATACGGGGTAAATCCTGCTTTAAAAAGCTAAAATTGATTTCTTCTAGTTCATCCGCAATTTCAGGAACAACATGGGGATAATATGCTTGATATAAACCCACTAAATTCATTAAATCCTCAATATAATTTTTAGCATGGGTAAGATTACCCGAAATAAAATTAACTGGATTATTAATTTCATGGGCAATTCCTGCCACTAACTGCCCCAAACTTGACATTTTTTCCGTTTGAATCAGTTGAGCTTGAGTTTGTTGCAGTTGAGTTAAAATTGTTTCTAATTCACCTCGACGTTTAGCTTCCTGTTCTTGACTTTGGCGTAACGCCTCTTCCATTTGTTGGCGTTCAGTAATATCTAATCCGACAAAAACCGCCGCCGAACCGCGATGATATTTTTGAGCTACAATTAAATAGGTGCAAGGAACGCCCCGAACATTTGCCGTAATTTCCCTGGAACTTTTCCAAAGATCTTGGGCAAAAAATTCATAAACAAATTCATTAAATTTAGGGCTATTTTGCAGAAATCCGACTTCTTTTCCGGCAAATTCTTCCGCCGGAACATTGTAAGAATTCGCTAAATGGCGATTGACTCCTAAATATTTTAAATCAGAACTAATCCAAGATACTAACCCCGGTACAGCATTTAAAACCGCTTCTAATTGATCTTTGGATGCCATCACCGAGCCTGATGTGACTTTTTGGTCAGAAATATCAGTTGCAAAACCGCAAATTAATGGAGAAGAGAGAACACAATCTGATCCAAATTCAGTTTCAACAGTGAACTCTGGTTGCACCGATTGTAATTCTAAATAATTAATTGTAAAATCAACGGGAAAAATAAAGCCAGATTTTTTCTGTTGACGAGATTCAAAGGTTAAAGAGCCTTTTAGTTTTAATTTTTGGCAATATTCTTGCCAAACAACAGCCGTTAAATCAGGATCAATATCATTAATATTCAGTTGTAATAATTCATGTTGACTATAACCCAACAGGTGACAAGCCGCTTGATTCACATAACAAAAACGACCTTCTAACGTCATCCAAAAAATTGCCGTTGCTGCTTGATCAAATGCTTGTTGAGTGAGTTGTAACCGTTCTTGTATTTGTTTTTGAGAAGTAATATCTTCCAGAGATAAAATTAAGCCGCCAATGGTTCCTGATGCCTTTCTCCAAGGTTGAACCACCCATTTTTTCCACTCAAGAGAACCCTTCTCTAACGGTTGACAAATTTCTAATTCCCATCGGGGTAATGTCCCCGCTAAAGATTCTTCAGCATTCTGATACCAAATTTCAGGTAAATGGGGAAACCACTCTGGAAGAGAGCAACCCACTAAATCCGAATATTCTTTACCATAATCTTGTTGCCATTGACGCGACACGGCTAAATATTGCAGTTGCGAGTCCACCATCGCCACAGCCGTTGGTAAATATTCCACAAAACGGCGGAAATAATCTTCTTCAGAATGGAGAGAAGTTGCGGAAACTTGTAACTCTCCTACAGGATCAGCAGAGTGAGAAATGAAAATCGGTAGAACTTGCCTTTGGTTCACGGTTTGGCACTCCCTCAGTCAAGATTGGGTCAAATAAATTGATCCCCTGATCAATACCAGATCGAAAAAATTGATTTTAGAAACTCAGCTTTAAATCAAGGCTTACCCAGTGATGGCTATTACCCCCTATTGTAGGATTCATTACACCCCTTTGTCTATGAATCTTCTGGATTTATCCCCATAATTCCCGAAAATTGTGGATTTCCAGACAATTCATCATTATTTTTTATATATGAATTGTTATTTCTAATACTGAAATCTGAGGAACTAATCAATTTAACTCAGGTTCAGTCAAGATTTCCTCTATTTTGAGTTCAAGAAATCGATACCGGGAGCAAAGATTAAAACGGACTCCAGTTCACTAAAAAATAAATTCCTTGTTCCTGTAAGCTGCGATCGCCCAACTCTAACTGAATTAAGGGAATTCCCCAGTCAATGCGTACAGTCAGTCGTTCACCGTATTGACACCTTAATCCTAACCCAACGGATAACAGAGTAGGAAAGTAATTCATAAGTTCGACTCTTCGCCTTAATATCCAAATCATTAAATGGGCGTTCAACAATTCGACTATCGGTATAGTTAAAATCAAATCCTAATTTTGTATTCCGCAACCCCAATTCATTGACTGTTCTCTTGATTTTTCTCTTCAATTCAAGCCGGGGAAATCCTGATGGTTAGCTTTTTAAAATTTAATAATAAATTAAGATTAACATCAGGGATAATTTTGTCTAAACAGTCTGCTTTTCTCCTATAATTAAAAATTGAGATACTCCTGAACAACAATTGAATCAAATCTTTACAATGACAGTTTATCAAGTGCGCTTAATTAACGAATCTCAAGGTTTAGATTGCATCCTTGCAGTTCCTGATGATCAATATATTCTCGATATTGCAAAAGACAAAGGAATTCGTCTACCATCAGGATGTGAGCAAGGAGATTGTTCAGTATGTGTTGCTAAACTTCTAAAGGGTCAAGTCGATCAAAGTGAACAAAAATTTCTCCGTCCTGCGGAAATTGCCATGGGGTATACTGTAACTTGTGTTGCTTATCCTCGTTCAGATTGTACCCTCTATACCCATCAAGAACAAATTTTATATCAATCCTCTCTTTATTATCAATCAAATTCCGCAGAGGTTTAATCTCTCAATTTCTCTCAACTAACCATTAATTATTCACGATTTATTATTAATATGGATCGCTTTTTATACGAAAAATCGATTTCTTACCAAGGACATTTAATTATTCCTTTTGTTCGCGTGACGGTCAGCGATCGCAAGATTTACTCTTATATGTTATTATCCCAATTGGGTCATAAAGGAAAATTTCACAAAACCGAAAATCCAGCCGATCTTTATTGTAGTCAATTAGAAAAAATACTGGAAATTGCTCAAGATCATTTAGACCAACATTCGGATATTGTTCCTCAAACTGATTCTTTTAAATGTCGATATACCTATCAAAATGATTTAATTGTGATTTATCATGAAGGAAATCAATATTTTTATGATCATTACAAACCCTATAGTTTAAATAATATTGCTGCTCCTAAACTATTCGGTTCTGAACAAGACTGCATTAATTGGGTCAAAACCGGATTAGATCGTTCGGAAACAGGGAAAGTAACTGACTAGAAAGTTGAATCAGAAAGACCCAACCTCTATTAAGAGCTATTTTAAATGGAGCTAAGGAGACTCGAACTCCTGACCCCCGCAATGCCATTGCGGTGCTCTACCAACTGAGCTATAACCCCTTGCATCATTTCAATATAATCGTTTAACCGATGGTTTGTCAAGTGGTTTACCAAAATTTTTTCGGAGTGTCAGAGCAGGGTGTCTGGGACACTCCGAATTTCCACTAAAAATAAGAATAAGCGTGCTGAGACATTTGGGCAATGTGGTCAATGCAAGATCCCATCAGGAAGTACACCAGCCCCATGGCTGCGGCTGACAAGGCCACTAAAATTCCGGCCAGCATAAAGGAAAATTCTTTGCACTCAACGGCTTGCTTCATCAGGTGTAATGACCAAGCAACGAGGGCAACATCAATTATTAGAATAGGAATCAGCATAAGTTACGTTTCGTAACATTTCTTCTATTCTAACAGGTGTTCTGAGTAGAATGCAGTGTCCAGCCAAGTCAGACCTAAGAGATGGGTCTATGATTGTCCGAAGGATGAATGACAGCGATCGCAACGACCCTTAACCGTAATCTCATAGGCATTCACCTGAAACCCCGATGGTAAAGCGTTGATTTGCAAATTTTTGAACACTTCCCAAGCTAAATCTCTAATTTGACCACAACCTTCACAGACAAAATGGTGATGGGGTTCGACCTTGGCATCATAACGAGTCACCCCTTCATCGAGAAGCACTTCCCGTACTAATCCCACTTCTCGTAAAACCGTTAAGGCACTATAAACACTGGCTTTTGAGGCGATAGGGATGTCTCGATTAATATCGGTGAGAATCTCATCCACCGTGGGATGATCGCACCGAGACAATAGATTCGCATAAACCGCAAACCGTTGCGGAGTAATGCGTAACCCCTTCTGTTTCATCTCTTGGGTGATTTCAATGGTTCTATTCTGACCGTCCATAACTGGGTATAAGGTGGGATTGAATCTTGTGTTACATATCATAACGTTTATTCTTAATTACTTAACTTTACATTAATCTCATTCAATCCCTTGACAAATTAAAAACTAAGAATTATTCTTAGATATAACCCGATCAAGACGAGGAGACACCATGGACTTATCCAACGCACAAACCGCTAAAAACCTAGAAGCTGCTTTCGGTGGCGAATCGATGGCAAACCGCAAATATCTGTTTTTCGCAGAAGTTACTAAAAAATTAGGCATGGGGGATTTGTCCAAGCTGTTTCGGGACACAGCTAATCAAGAAACTGAACACGCTTTTGCCCATTTCCGTCTTTTGCATCCTGAATTAGTCGTCACTGACCCTGACAGTTTATCCGACGAAGAAAAGAAAAAAATCGCTGCACGGTGTTTAGAGTTAGCGATTGAAGGGGAAACCTACGAATACACCACAATGTACCCCGAATTCACCGCCCAAGCGGTTCAGGAGCGAGATGAAACGGCGGTGGCTGAATTCCAAGAACAAGAAGCCGAATCTCGTGAACACGCCGAAATTTTCCGCAAAGCTGCCTCTAATTTTGGCTTATTAACTCCGATTGAACATCATCACGCCAATCAATATACCGAAGCGCTGAAGGCGTTAGATGGAGTCGCACCGATGCCAAAATCTGCAAGTTCTGATCCTCAAACTCAAAAATGGATTTGTCGTCAATGTTCGATGATTTATGACCCTGTTATGGGTGATCCTGATTCGGGAATTGCCCCTGGAACACCTTTTGAAGCCATTCCTGATGATTGGTCTTGTCCGATTTGTGGCGCGACGAAAAAGACCTTTGTTGTTTACGAAGAAGCGATCGTGGCTTAATCCCAGAAACCGGGTTTCTGAAAATATCTGGATTTGATGCCATTAATTGAATTAGAAACCCGGTTTCTTGACTTTTTGCGATCGCCCCTTTTTTTACCTAATCAAATGGATTCAATATAGTTAACCCATTAACGCGCTTAAAATCCTTAGCATTACGAGTTACCAAAACACATCCCTCAACTAAAGCACAGGCTGCAATTACACCATCACCTAGTTTCAAGCGATAATCTCGACGAATTTGGGCTGCACGATCTAAAACTGATTCTGTCAATGATACGCAGTTAAGAAGCCTCAAAAATTCTCGCATCTCATTCGCTTCTTCTTCCGTCAATGCCGGGTAACAAAGTAACTCGACCCAACTAATCGGACAGTAAAATGCCTCTGCATTTCCCACTTCAATTTCATCAAATATAGGCTGAACTTCTGACCCATCATTAAAGTAGTAAATCAAGATGTTGGTATCGAGAAGATATTTATTAATCATCCCATTCTTCTCGAATTTGCAACTGGAATTCCAAAGCATCGACACGATACGGCAAAAAACCGCGCCATCTCTTTAAATTTTTTCCGGGTAATCTTTCACGACTACTCAGAGTCTGGGTTGTTACCCGATCGCGCATCAATGCTGACAATACTTCTAAAAGTTTTTGTTGCTCGTCAGGAGTGAGATTTTGAGCCTGACTCAGTACCTCGCTATAAGTAGACATTATCTTAATATTGAGATTTTTGGGCTGATTGTTATTATAGCAATTTAGGATGGACAGAAGCGAAGACTGCGATTGAGTTAGGGTGGGGTGGGGTTGTTGGGTGACTTGTGCAGATTGAGGACTGTTGTGGACAGATGTTGATGTTATTATTGCAATAGGGAAATAACCTAAATAACAATTGATGAGGTGTTGGATATTAGCGATCGCGGCTTAATCTTAGAAACCGGGTTTCTCAACAAATCTGCATTGAATGCCATTAACTTAATTAGAAACCCGGTTTCTCTTGTTTTTTAGTGCTCAGAAACCCGGTTTTTCCAGTTGTCTGACAGGGATATG
Source organism: Planktothrix sp. (assembly GCF_046067725.1). Taxonomy (NCBI): domain Bacteria; kingdom Bacillati; phylum Cyanobacteriota; class Cyanophyceae; order Oscillatoriales; family Microcoleaceae; genus Planktothrix; species Planktothrix sp. The sequence continues at coordinate 4,192 of NZ_JBJUDF010000211.1, read as the reverse complement.
ATGATCCGCTAAATAAGTTTTAATTTCATCAATCCGTAATTGACCATAATGTAATAACGACGCTAATAAAGCTGCTTCTGCTTTACCTTCCGTTAACGCTTCATAGATATGATGACAAGTACCCGCACCCCCTGATGCAATCACCGGAATTTCCACAGATTCGGCAATTTTTCGGGTTAATTCTAAGTCATATCCCGCTTGAGTTCCATCCGCATCCATACTCGTAACTAGCAATTCCCCAGCGCCGCGTTTGGTAACTTCTTCAGCCCATTTAAGAGCATCAATTCCGGTATTTTCTCGACCGCCTCGAACATAAACATCCCAACCCGGATTATCAGGATTACTGCGACGACGAGCATCAATGGCTACTACAATACACTGTACCCCAAAGCGATCGCTGGCTCGATTAATTAAGTCAGGATCACGAACCGCCGCCGAATTAATACTAACTTTATCAGCCCCGGCTCTTAACAAATTTTTAATCATTTCTAAGTTTTGAATTCCCCCTCCCACGGTTAAGGGAATAAATACTTGTTCCGCCGTGCGATAAACCACATCAAAAATAATATCTCGGTCTTCATGGGTTGCGGTAATATCCAGAAATACTAATTCATCCGCCCCTGCATTGTTATAAGCCGCCGCCAGTTCTACGGGGTCTCCAGCATCTTTCAAATCAACAAAATTCACCCCCTTCACCACTCGACCCGCTTTCACATCCAAACAAGGCAAAATTCGTTTCGCAAGCATAATCACGCTTTGTGCATTGGGACACCAAAATTTAGGGCAAAAATCCCTTGTTTCAGTGTATAGCAATTTTAGCCATTCAACTACTTTTAAGGAAATGAGGGAATTTGCAACCGGAACCGGATCAAGATGAAGTTGCTAGAAGTAAGAAGCAGTTCTCAGTTAGAAGGAAAAATGGACTATCTATTCATTCGTTATCAGCTTTTAAAAATAGGATTGATCACCTGTTTTAGCTTGATATTGACTTTAATTTTTAATCCTAAAACTATCGCATTAACGGCTCAAGAAATTTATCGCATTAGTCAACCGATTATGGTATTAATTGAGGGAATTAATCCAGGTTCAGGAGTTATTATTGCGAAAAACAATCAGACTTATTATGTACTAACCGCTAATCATGTTGTTAAAACGCCTGATGAATATACCATTATTACGGTTGATGGAGAACAATATCCAATTGATTATAATCAAGTGATTAAATTACCGGGGATTGATTTAGCTATTTTATCTTTTACCAGTGATAAAAATTATGTGATCGCCCATTTAGCTGATTATAATTATGATCGACAATCTCAATATATTTTTATTTCAGGATGGCCAGATTATCAATTACCGATTACTGACCGTAGACCCATTTTCTCAGCCGGATTATTAATTAATGAAGCTGAAAAAGCGTTGTTAATTAAAGAACCCTTTACTAGAGGATATGATTTATTTTATACGAATCGAACACAGGTGGGAATGAGTGGATCACCGATTTTAGATACGGAAGGACGAGTGATAGGAATTCACGGAAAATCAGAAGGACAAATTTTTGAAAATCCCGAATTAGGATTGGTTTCTCGTGTAACGTTAGGATATAGTGCGGGAATTCCGATTCAGAAGTTTTTACAATCAGGAATTGCTTTAAATTTAAACGTAACTCGTCAACCTCCTTCTCCCCTGAAATCACAGGAATTAGAATCGATTCAACAAGCTTTAAAAGCTCCTCGTTTTACAGGAGAATCAACGGCTTTAGATTGGTCTAATCGAGGAAATCAATTCTATCGCTTAGAACAATGGAAAGAAGCGTTAACAGCCTTTGAACAAGCGATCGCAATACAATCTAATTTCTATCCGGCTTGGTATGGTAAAGGAAATACTTTAGTTGAGTTAAAACAATATCAAGAAGCGATCCAAGCTTATTCTCGCACAACCCAACTTCAGCCAGATTTTTATTTAGCTTGGCGAGAAAAAGGTAAGGTTTTTATGAGGTTAAGAGACTATGAAAATGCTTTATTAGCTTGGGAAAGAGCCGTTAGAATTAAACCTGATGATTATCAAATTTGGTATCTGAGGGGAAATTTATTAATGAATCATTTAAAGCGGTATCCAGAAGCGATTCAATCCTATGATCAAGTTGTTAATTTAAAACCGGATTTCGTTGAAGCTTGGACAAACCGAGGAATGGCTTATTATCAATTAAAAAATTATGAAGAAGCTATTTTATCTTTGGAACAATCGTTAAAACTCAATCAAAAACAGGAAAAAGTTTGGCAATTACGGGGCGAAATCTTATTCAATTTACAGCTTTATTCACAAGCGTTAACTTCTGCTGAAAACGCTTTGAACTTAAATTCACAAAATCCGCAATTGTGGCTGTTAAAAGCTAAAATTTTAGCCAAAATGAAGAACTACCAACAAGCGAGAATCTCTGCATTGAGGGCGTTAAGATTTCAACCCCGTAATCGGGAAATTATTAATTTTATTCGTTCTTTAAGTTCCTCTAAACGTTAGGGAAAAAAGCATAAAGTTGATCAATCCTTAATTTGATTGTTTCGTAGCAACCCCCAATTGTTGAAACAGTAAACTCGGAACATAGGAACTACTTCCGACCCATTCCGGTTGATTTCCTAAATCGACTAACTGTTTAAAGGCGTCAAAAATATTTCCAGCGACCATTGTATTTTTGACTCGACCAACAATTTTACCTTGTTCAACTTTATACCCTAAATCTAAGTTAACAGAAAATTCTCCAGCGAGTTGATTAGATTGACCCGCCCCTAAAACTTGATCGACAATTAATCCTTCATCGATACTTGAAATTAAGTTTTCTGTTGATGTTTTTCCGGGTTCAATACATAAATTGACTAAGGATGGACTGGGGCGAGATAACCCCCCTCGAAATCCATTTCCGGTGGATGAAATTTGACCTCGACTTCCCCATTGTCGATCCCAATAAAATTGATGAACTGTTCCTTGATCAATGAGTCGTTTTACAGTGGTTGGGGTTCCTTCATCATCGAACGCACAAGCTGAGGGGCCAAAATTCGGATCTTCATATAAACTTAAGCGAGAATCAAATAAAGTTTCTCCTACTTTATCCACTAAGGGTGAAGATTTTTGAACGATATTTTGACCTGATAAAATGGTTTTAAATAATCCACCAAAGATTCTAGTAACGGCTTGAGGTGTAAAAAAGACGGGAAACGAACCACTTTGAATGCTGGCTTGTTGTTCTGCTAAGCGATATTTTCGGATTAATTCTTGTAGTAAATAATCGGTGTTTAAAGGGCGATCGCTGGCTACATCATAACAGCCAATTTCTAAAAAATCTTCTCCTCTGACCAAATTTCCTGATAAGGAAGCACTGAATAACTGATGATAACGTTTCGCATAAACTTCTTGATTGGTTACAATTTCAATTTGTTCACGAGCAATATTAAACCCGACGCTAACTAAGATATCAGGATTATAATTGAGTACCTGTTCAATCAGGTTTTTTCCGGTTTCTACTAATTCTTGAGTCGGAGGAGAAATATAAGAGGGGACATCGGAATCAAACTGTAAATTAGAAGCGAATTCAAAATCTGCTAGAGCTCCAATCTCTGCGGTTTGTAAGGCGGCTTCTACTAAGTCTTCTAAGCGGGTTAAATCCGTTGAACTTGCAAATCCTAATCTTCCTTGATGGATAACTCGTAATGCTATTCCTTGTCTGGCTTTTGTTTGTAGAGATTTAAGACGATTATTTTCAAACTCAATGGGAGTATTTTGACTCGATAGATAATAAACCTCAACCGCATCTGCTTTTTGAGTGGCGAGTTGCAAAACTTGATCTAAGATAGGATTTACCATTGGGAATGGATAGAATAGGGTTGTTTTTATTATATAACAAAAACCAGAGGATTTGCAATTATAATTAACTATCTATTAGTTTTTAAATATTTTTTCCTTCTAAACTTAAATCTAAAATATTAGACAATCACTTTTTTTTATTTCCCATTATCCATTCGTAATTCGTAATTCGTAATTGCCTATTCCCTATTCCCTTATTATTAAATTCCATGACTTTTTCCAATCACCCAATGACGTCGAAAAAAGCGAGATAGGGAGGATTCTTCTAATTGTAAAACAATGGGGCGACCATGGGGACAGGTGCGAGGATTTCGGGTTTTAATCCATTGATCTA